>JAEYYJ010000166.1 GCA_023430845.1 Pseudomonadota bacterium | reverse complement strand
AAGGTGGCGCTGTTCTTCCTCGCCTTCCTGCCGCAGTTCATCTCGGCAGGTGCGCAATCGAAGGCGCTGGCCTTCATCGTACTCGGTCTGATCTTCGTCACGGTGGGCACAGTCGTGTGCCTCTTGATCGCGTGGTCCACGGCCCGTGCTGCGAGTGTGTTCAGTGCCGGCAGCGCCGTGCGCACGTGGATGGAGCGCGCGCTTGGCGGGCTCTTCGTCCTTCTCGGAATCAGGCTGGCCTTCCTGCAGCGGAGCCTTTGAGTATGTCCAAGCCCATTCTCATTGTCGGCGGTGGGCCGGCAGGCCTCGCGGCGGCACATGCATTGTCGAGCGTTGGTCGTACGTCCGTGCTGGTCGAGAAGACCGCGATCCTCGGCGGCGCACCAATCCACTCCGGCTATGCCAAGCTCGTGCCCTCGGGCCGCTGGGCCAAGGATGCGATCGGCAGCATGGTCACCCGCGTCGAGAGCAACCCGAGCGTCAACCGCAAGCTCGAAACGACAGTGGTGAAGTTCTCCGGTACGCCCGGGAACTTCGTCGCCGAGCTCTCCGACGGCGGCAAGATCGAGGTCGGCGCCGCGCTGCTGACAACAGGCTTTACGCACTTCGACAGCATCAACAAGCCCGAGTGGGGCTTCGGTCTGTTCCCCGACGTCGTCACGACGACGCAGGTCGAGCAGATGATCTCGTCCGGCCAAGGCGTGAAATGTCCGTCGGATGGCCGCAAGCCCAAGCGCGTCGCGATCCTGCTGTGCGTCGGGTCGCGCGATCGCCAGATCGGCCGCGAGTGGTGCTCGAAGATCTGCTGCACGGTCTCGGCCAACCTCGCCATGGAGATCCGCGAGGAACTGCCGGACTGTCACGTCTATATCTACTACATGGATATCCGCACGTTCGGGCACTACGAGACGGACTATTACTGGCGCAGCCAGGAGGAGTTCAAGGTCAAGTACATCAAGGCGCGCATCGCGGAAGTGACGGGTGACGGCCGCCAGCTCATCGTCAAAGGTGAGGACACGCTCGTGAAGCGGCCGATCACCATTCCCTTCGACATGGTCGTGCACGCGATCGGCATGGATCCTAACGTCGACAACATGACGATCTCGGCTGTGTTCGACGTCGAGCTGCACAAGCACGGCTACATCGCGCGCAAGGATACTTACGGCACCATGGGCGCGACCTCGCGGCCGGGTGTATTCGTCGCCGGCGCGGCCATCGGCCCTGAGACGATCGACGACTCCATTGCGCAGGCGAATGGCGCGGCGCTGTCGGCGCTCGCGGCTGCCGAAGGGCGCATTCTCGAAGCGGCGGAGTAGGGGCGCGCCATGATCGTCACGCGCTGCCAAGCCGAGCCCTATGCCGTCGAATTCAGTGACGGCAAACATGCGGCGCTTGCCGATGCGATCGCTGCGGATGGTGGGCGCGAAGCAGGCTTTAAGCCGTTCGCTTTGCTCGAGGCGTCGCTCGCGACGTGCACCGCGATGACAATCCGCATGTACGCCGATCGTCACGGCTGGACGCTGCCCGATCTCGAAGTGCGCGTGAAGTACGACCAGTCGCGCGCGGACGCCCCGGTGCTGCGCTATGACGTCGATTTCGGATCGGCTGATCTCACGCCGGAAATCCGCGAGCGCCTGATGCGTGTGGCGACGGCGTGTCCCGTGCACAAGGCGCTCACGAAGCCCATGGCGGTCGAGCGAAGCGAACTGGTGGTGTGATGGCGGCGAGCCAGCAAATGGAGTCGAAGAACACGCCGCGTCCGGTGCTGCATCTGTCGGGCGCCAAGCTGCGGCTGGCATTGGAGGCGCTGATCCGCGCCGCCGAGCCGATCGGCGGTATCGAGCGATTTGCCGCCGCCGTAAAACTCAAGTCGGACGTGATGCAGGATCGTTTAGGCAATGGCAAAGCGGCCGCAATCGAGCGCGAGGCTTTCGAGGATATCGTCATCCTCATGGCAACGGTCCGCCGTCGTATTGCTGGGCTCATCGATACGGCGGGCTGGCCCCATGTCCGCGAGGCGATTTCAGTACTGCTTGCCGATGCCCACATGCCCGGTACGGCCGACGCGCGCATCGCCGCCTTCGTGAAGGCATTCCCCGACGACAAGGCCAACCGCTTCGTGCGCGATCTCGCATCGGAGTTGCTGCACGGCGTCTATCCTGAGCACTATCCGCTCATGCATCGCTGGGTATGGGACGCGCGCGCAAATACAGGCGTCCTGCGCGAGATCTGGCATGATCCGGCATCGGGCGACGATGTCGATCACATTGTCATCGACATCCCGGACGGTCACGAGACCTTCCTCGTGTTGCGCGAGGAGCTGTCGCAGTTCCTCTCGGACAACGGCATTTTCCGCGACATGCTCTGGTACGTGGATCTGCTGCAAGCGCAGATCTATGGCGACTACATCAATGCCCAGGGCGGCGCGTATTTGAAGACGGATTTCTCGGCGGAGGCCGATCCGCTCGAACATACGCGCCGCATTCTCGGGCTCGATCGGATCGCGAAGCGTCGCGGCCGTGCGGCGATCGACGGCGATGCACATGCGCTCGATGCGCTCAAGCAGTTGAACTGAGGCCGGACCGATGCCCATTCACGAAAAGTCGCTCATCCGGCCGGAAGACCTCAAGACGCACGACAATCTCGTCATCGAGGGCATCGATGTCTCCGGGCATTGGTCGACCTTTATCGAGTCGCGCGTGATCGCGGATTACAACGAGAACCTCGAAGACGAGATCGCCGCCATGCCTGGTGGCGACAAGATCCACCGTTGCTGGCAATGCGGCTCCTGCACCAATGCGTGCACGGTGAACGCGATCGAGCCGCGCTTCAATCCACGCTACTGGATCTATCTGATCCGTACGGGCATGGAGAGCGAACTTCTCCGTGACAAGGACATCATCTGGCAGTGCGTGTCGTGCCACAGGTGCACGCACATCTGCCCGCGCGATGTCGAGCCCGAAGGCGTGATGAAGGCGACGGCGCATTGGTTGACGATGAAGGGCTACACGCCGCCTTCGCCCTCGCACATCTTCGACGAGGAGTTCACGCATCAGATCGTCCAGCGCGGTCGCATCGAGGACACCGAAGTCCTGCACAACTTCCTGCGCAAGACGAAGCAACCTCTCATGCAGGACTGGCTGACGGCCATTGCGTTCGCGATCGGCAAGCGGCTCCCCGTGAAGTGGGGAATCAGGATGGCGTGGCAGCAGGTGTTCAAGCCGAAGACGCGCGGCTGGGACAAGGCACGCGTCGTGCTCGAGGATTACATCCACGAGGTCGAGAGCGAGCGCAGGGCCGTCATTGACGGCAAGAGCAGGCCACAACAGACGCGCGCGCCCCTGCGCGAAGCGGCGGAGTGACGACATGGTCGATGTGACGGACAAGGCGAAGAAGTACGCGAGCGTCGGCTACTATCCGGGTTGTGCGCTCGAAGGTACGGGCAATGGCTACGACGTCTCGACGCGCGCCATTGCGAAGAAGCTCGGCCTCGGTCTCAAGGATGTGACCAACTGGAACTGCTGCGGGGCCATGGAAGTCAAGAACGTCGATCCCAAGATCCAGACGTATCTCTCCGCGCGCGTGCTCTCGCAGGCGGTCAACGAGGACCGCATGGATGTCGTGATGGCGCCGTGCAATGGCTGCTATCACAACCTCAAGAAGGCCGAGCACGATCTCTCGCACGATCCGAGATCTGTCGAGGTCGTCGAGAAGCTGAGCGCGAAAGCCGGCCACAAGGCCTACAAGCCGGGTGAGGCCGAGACCATCCACGCGCTCGACTGGCTCAAGGAGGCTATCGGCGAGGAGGGGCTGCGCGAGCGTACGAAGGGCAAACTCGACGGCCTGAAGATCGCCAACTACTACGGCTGCATGTACGTGCGGCCGCGCCACATCTTCCCGGAGAAAGACAAGGGGCCGGGCTCGGAATCGACCAGCCAGCCGCACTTCATGGATGATCTTCTGGCAGCAGCTGGCGCCGAGAACGTGAGCTTTCCGCTCAAGACGGCATGCTGCGGCGGCGCGCACACGCTTTCCGACAGCGATACGTCGACCAAGCTCGTGCTCAATATCCTCCAGGCCGCGGAAGCATCCGGTGCGGAGGTCATAGCGACCGAATGCCCGACCTGCCACACCGGTCTCGAGATGCATCAGGTGCGTGCGGAGAAGCGCTTCGGCAAGAAGACGAACGTGAAGGTGCTCTACTTCACGCAGCTCCTCGGCCTCGCGCTCGGTATCGGTCCGCGCGCGCTCGGCATTCACACGAATATCTCGGACTCGATGGATCTGATCATCGAGAAGCGCCTGACATGACGCCTAATGGCGCATCGCCGCTCGACACGGTGACTGGGCCGAAGTGGGACCGCCAGTACGCCGAGACCGGCTACATCTTCGGTACGGCGCCGAATTTATTCCTAACGAGCGAAGTGCATCGCTTCGCGACGGGTGGTCGCATTCTCGTGCCGGGTGATGGCGAGGGCCGCAATGGTGTTTGGCTGGCCGAGCAAGGCTTCGATGTGACGAGCGTCGAAGCCTCGGCTGTTGGCGTCGGCAAGGCGCGGGCGCTGGCAGCCGAGCGCGATGTCCGCCTCGACATTCAGAATGCAAATCTGGACTCCTGGGACTGGCCGGTGTCCGCCTTCGATGGCGTCGCCGCGATCTTCGTGCATTTCGAGCCGCACGCGCGCGCGACCATGCATCCGCGCATGTTGTCGGCGTTGAAGCCGGGCGGCATTCTGCTGCTGGAGGCGTTCACGCCGAAGCATGTCGAAAATCGCAAAGCTGGAAGTCGTGGCGGCCCGCCGCCCGAGATGCTGTACACGGCCGAGCTCCTGCGGCAGGATCTGGAAGGTGCAGCGTTCGATCTGCTTCGCGAGGAGGAAGTTCCCCTCGACGAGGGCTCCCGGCATCAGGGTCGGGCGCATGTCGTGCGTGTTGCGGCACGGAGGGCGGCATGAGTGGCCAGGCGGCATATCCGGCGTTTGCCGGTCTCGAGGAACGTATCGACGTGATCGCCGTGGATGGCGGGGCGGAGCCGGTACGCGCTGCGGCGGAGCTGCTCGCTATCGGTGAGCATGTGCTCGAAGCCTGGGTACGTGCGCGTGGCGAGACGCCGACGGACGCGCGCAAGGAAGGTTTTCGGCTGCTCGCGCTGCATCGTCAGGGCGCGCGCGGCGAGCCGTCCTTCAATGCCTGCCGCGAGACGTGCCGCGAGCTCGTGTATCACTACAATCTTCTTGCGCTCGAACCGGATCATCCCGATACGGGGCACCGCCTCACGCTCGCGGCCATGATCGCGCGTCATCTCATGCTTTTCGTCGGTGGCAAGCTCGAGGTGGCTGGGCTCGGCGAGTTCTGCTGTTCCTCGCGTCCGCTCCGTGCTGTTGGACATTGAAATTTGCGTCGCCCTGAGGCCGCCCATAAGTAGCCGCCACATTCTGCGCACTACCGGAGACCTGAAATGCCCGTCGTGAATGGCTGCAACCTCCCCGATCACCTGCTCTATGATGTGGACAATCACATCTGGTTCCAGGAGCAGGGTGACGGCACCGTCAAGGTCGGCATGACGACGGTCGCGACGGCGATGGCGGGGCAACTCGTCGCTTTCACGCCGAAGAAGGTCGGGCGCAAAGTCGATGCGGGCAAGAGTTGCGCCACCGTCGAGAGCGGCAAGTGGGTCGGTCC
>JAEYYJ010000398.1 GCA_023430845.1 Pseudomonadota bacterium | reverse complement strand
GACTATCCCATGGTCGCCCCGAATTATGCCGCGGCGCGTTCGCAGCTCGCCAAGAAGATGGGTCTCGGTACCCGTAGGGACTGACGCTTCAAGTATAGAGGTCATATGCGCCAGGGGGACTGCGCATCGATGACGATCCGGCGCCGGAGGCCCAGCTTGTACAAGCGGGCGGCGCACCAATGACCCGGCTCGCCCGCTCACTCGACCACGCCCGCCCGCACTACGACGTGATCGTCGTCGGCTCGGGCTACGGCGGCGGCGTTTCGGCCATGCGGCTGGCGCGCGCCGGCAAACGCGTGGCCGTCATCGAACGCGGCCGCGAAGTCCAGACCGGCGAATTCCCGAACCGCTTTCCTGACATGCGCCATGAGATGCGCGTCACTGGCGCCCGCATGGCCATGGGCTCGGAGACCGGTCTCTATGACGTACGCATCGGCGAGGACATGCATGTGCTCGTCGGGCGCGGGCTCGGCGGCGGCTCGCTCGTCAATGCCGGCGTGGCACTGAGGCCGGACGCACGCGTCTTCGCCGATCCTGTCTGGCCGGGCCAATTGCGCCAGGACGGACTTCTCGATGCCGGATACGCGCGTGCTCGCCGCTGGCTGAGGCCGGCGCGCGATCCTGAGGCCGCGACGCTGACGAAGTACAAGGCGCTCGAAGCCGCGGGCGCAGCCCTCGGGTCCTCGCCCATCGCGCCCGAGGTCGTTGTCGGATTTGCCGACACGGTCAATCCTGCCGGTATCGCTCAGCCCGCTTGCACGCGCTGTGGCGACTGCTGCGCCGGCTGCAATGTCGGCGCTAAGAATACCGTCGCTCTCACCTATCTTCCCGAGGCCGTGCGCCATGGCGCCGAGCTTTTCACGCACGGCCGCGTGTCCTATGTCGTGCCTGCGTCCGACGGCGGATGGAGCGTCCATGTTCAGCGCGTAGATACGCCCGGTGCGGGGCATGGCCAGCAGCTCGATCTCACGGCTGACATGGTGATCCTCGCTGCCGGCACGCTCGGCTCGACGGAGATCCTGCTGCGCTCGCGCGCCAAGGGCCTCGCGCTCTCAGATCGTCTGGGAGCGCGCTTTTCGGCGAACGGCGACATCATCGCCTTTGGTTATGGTGCCAAGGTCCCCGTCAATGCCGTGGGCGTCGGCCATCCCGCGAAGATCGAGGGGATGAATGTCGGCGCTGCCGTATCGGGACAGCTCGAGATCGTCGATCCTGATGATCTCGCGCGATCGGTCACCATTCAGGAAGGTGTGCTGCCGTCCGCATTCGCGCCGATCCTGCCGGTGATGTTCGTGCCCAACGGGCGCCTGCTCGGGGCATTGCAGAGCCTCGTCAGCGGTGTCTACAAAGGCCCCTTCGCGAGCCTCCAGACTTTCTTCGCCGTCTCGCATGACAGCTCCGGCGGCCGCTTCAGCCTCGATGGTGAGCGCCTAGCCCTCTCCTGGCCCAATGCCAAGGACGAGGATGTTTATCGACGGCTCGACGCGGCCCTCGCAGCGCTCGTTGGCAAGGTCGGTGGCAGCTATGTGAAAAACCCGCTCGCCGGCAGCGTCATGGGCAATCAGCCGGCGACCGCGCATCCACTCGGCGGTTGTGCCATGGGCGCGGATCGCACGACCGGCGTCGTCGATCATGCTGGGCGCGTGTTCGATGGTGGCGTCGGCAAGGGTGCGAGTGCCGTCCACGCGGGCCTCCACGTCATCGATGGCGCGATCATCCCACGCTCGCTCGGTGTGAACCCGTTGCTGACGATCACGGCGCTCGCCGAACGCGCCATGCTGCACATCACGCGCGAGCATGGTCTGGGGTGCGCGGATTAGGTCGCACCTTCGACAAACTCCAAGTTCATAAAAAACGGGGGTTCGGGGGTGTCCCCCGATTGGGCGTGGGTCGCGCCAGAGGCGCGCAAACTCAAGCCAAGCCCCACTCGCGCCGGAGGCGCGATTTACTCACCCCCGACCAAGTTCTCCTCGCGCACGGCGAAAAGTTTCCGCGCGTGCGTCTCGCTCTCGGCATTGCGGCTGCGCGTATAGAAGTTTCCGAGTACGAGCACGTCCATCTCCGTGCGTAGGTAGCACGACACGGCCTCCCGCGCGGTCGCCACGATCGGTTCCTGGCGATTGAAACTCGTATTTATGAGCACGGGCACGCCCGTCTCGCGCATAAAGGCTTCGATGACGGCGTAATAGCGCGGATTCGCACTGCGCTCGACAGTCTGCAGACGCGCCGTGCCATCGACATGGACGACCGCAGGAATGACGTCCCGCTTTTCGGGCCTGACGCGCGGCGCCATGGTCATGAACGGATCGTCCTGATCGATCTCGAAGTAATCGCGCGTAAGCTCCGCGAGTACGACCGGCGCGAAGGGGCGGAAGCTCTCGCGGTACTTGATGCGCGCGTTGATGCGGTCCTTGGTGGCAAGCCGGCGCGGATCGGCGAGGATGGATCGATTGCCGAGCGCGCGCGGCCCCATTTCGAAACGGCCCTGGAACCAGCCGACGATGTGCCCGTCGGCGAGATCGCGCGCGACGCGGGCGAAGAGCGTCTCATCGTCGAGCCGCTCAGCGACAAGCCCTGCGCCATCAAGTGCTTTCCGGATGGCCTCCTCGCTCTCTTCGAGCCCGTAGAAGGGATGCGTCAGCGTCATCGTGCGCGGGCGGCCGCACTTCTGGTGGTGGTACCAGAGCGCTGCGCCTAGTGGCCCGCCCGTATCGGACGCGCAAGGGGGCACCCACACGTGCTCGTACGGCGTCTCCTCGAGCACGCGCGCATTCGCGACACAGTTGAGCGCAACGCCGCCCGAGATCACGAGGTTGCGCGAAGGATGCTGGTCGTAGAGGCCGCGCGCGACATGCAGAACGACTTCCTCGATGCGCACCTGGAGTGCACGCGCGAGGGCCTTGTGATGATCGGTGACCGGCTCGTCATGATGGCGCGGAGGGCCGAAGGTCTCGAAGAACTTGGCACTGAAGGGACGCAGGAAGGCGTACCGGTCGAACATGAAGTAGCTCATGTCGACGGCATAGCGCCCGTTCTCGGCAAGGTGGATCGTGTCGCGGAATTTGGCGACGTAGCGGTCGTCGCCATGGGCCGCGAGTGCCATGACCGTGCCTTCCTCGAAATCGCGGAAGCCCAGATGGCCGGTCACGAACGTGTAGATCATGCCGAGCGAATTGAAGACGTCGCTCTGCCAGAGCCGCTTGAGCCGGTTGCCGGAGCCGACGTAGGTCGACGTCGCGGCATCGTCACCGTAGCCGTCCATCACCAGGATGTTGGCTTCCTCGAACGGTGAGACGAAGAAGATCGCGGCGTGCGCATTGTGATGCCGGACGCCGAAGAGCGGAGGAAGCTTCTGCAATCCGAGGGTGCGCGTGAGCTTGTACTTGAGCCACTGGTTCAGCACGACGATGCTGGATCGCTGCGCCGTATTGGCGCCGGGCCGGAGCAGATTGAGCGCGGACGGCAGATTGCGCAGTATCGCCTTGCGAAACGTACGGCGGAGCACGCCCGCGTTCCACGGCGTGACGATGACATCGATCTCGTCGGGCTTGAGCCAGCCGCCTTCCATGGCGGCCGCGAGCGAAGCCGCAGGAAACATCTGCGTGTGCTTCAGCCTGCTAAGCCGCTCTTCCTCGAGCACGAGCACGGGCTGCCCGTCCTCGACGAGCGCAATGCCGCTGTCGTGTGTCTCGCTGGCAATACTTAGGATGCGCATGGCCGGTGATGGTCGTCGCTTGTCTCGGTGCGATGCCTGGGTGGCGCTCGATCGCTGATCTTCCTGCTCATGGGCTCACCCCCTGCTGGCCTGGCTCCCCGGTCGCCGCTGCGCACTTTCCGCATAGGCCAAGGCCGGATGCTGAAATACCAGACAGGCCAGCCCCCAGGCCATAGTATTTCCAGTGGCGCGGGCCATATGCTAGGCGCGGCTGAACAGATGGGATGGATGGTGGTGTTCAAGTGCCTCATCCCATTCGCGAATTGGGGAGTGTGACGAGATGAGACTGGGCGGACTGACGATGGTCCTCGCGGCGATGGCGGCCTTGGCTGGCCCCGCGACGGCGCAGAGCCCGATCAAAGTCGGCGAAATCAACAGCTACAAAGTGATTCCCGCGTTCCTGGAGCCCTATCGCAAGGGCTGGGAGCTGGCGGCTGAGGAAATCAACAAGAGCGGCGGCATCAATGGCCGGCCGCTGGAAGTCATCTCGCGTGACGACAACGGCGCACCGGGCGATGCCGTCCGCGCTGCCGAGGAACTCGTCAGCCGCGAGGGCGTCGTCCTGCTGACGGGCGGCTTCCTCTCGCATGTCGGCCTCGCTGTCGCCGACTTCGCCAAGCAGCGCAAAATGCCGTTCATTGCGTCGGAGCCGCTCACGGACAAGATCGTCTGGGAGAATGGCAACGCATACACCTTCCGCCTGCGCGCCTCGACGTACATGCAGGTTTCGATGCTCGTCGAGGAGGCGCTCAAGCTCAACAAGAAGCGTTGGGCGCTCGTTTATCCGAACTACGAGTATGGCCAGTCGGCTATTGCCTCTTTCAAACTGCTGATGGCGGATCGCCAGCCGGGCGTTGAGTTCGTCGTCGAGCAGGCGCCGCCGCTCAATCGCATTGACGCGGGCAGCGTTGCGCAGGCTGTCGCCGACGCCAAGCCCGATGCGATCTTCAACGTCACGTTCGGCGCGGACCTGCAGAAGTTCGTTCGTGAGGGTACCACGCGCGGGCTCTTCAAAGACATGACTGTGCTGAGCGTGCTCGGCGGTGAGCCCGAATATCTCGACCCGTTGCGCGACGAGGCGCCGGTCGGTTGGATCGTGACCGGCTATCCCTGGTATGCAATCGACACGCCCGAGCACAAAGCCTTCCTCACGGCCTATCAGGCGAAGTTCAACGACTACCCGCGTCTCGGCTCGGTGGTCGGCTATTCGGCCATGATCTCGGTCGGGGAGGCGCTTCGCAAGGCGAAGTCGACGGAGCCCGAGGCCATCGTCGCTGCAACGAAGGGCCTCAAGCATTCGACGCCGTTCGGCCCGATCACCTATCGCGAGATCGATCATCAATCGACGATGGGTGCGTACGTCGGCAAGATCGGCCTCAAGGATGGCAAGGGCGTCATGGTGGACTGGCGCTATGAGCCGGGTGAGCGCCACCTGCCGTCGGACGACATCGTGAAAAAGCTGCGGCCGCAATAACCGCCTCGTGTAGGCTTGTCGTGAGCGACGCGCCGTGACTGACCTCGGTCACGGCCGTTGCTTCACATCACCCGGGCCGCCATGTTCGCCTCCTTCCTCATTCAGACGCTCAACGGGCTCGCAAGCGCCTCGCTGCTCTTCCTCGTGGCGCTTGGGCTGACGTTGATCTTCGGCGTCACGCGCGTCGTGAACTTCGCGCACGGCTCGTTCTTCATGCTCGGCGCCTATCTCGCCGTGAGCTTCCACAGCTTCGTCGGCGGGGGCGTGCTCGGCTTCTGGGGTGGTGCGCTGTTCGCAGCCTTGGCCGTCGGCATTCTCGGCGCAGTGACCGAACTCACTATCCTGCGCCGCATCTACCGCGCACCGGAGCTTCTGCAACTCATCACGACATTCGGCATCGTGCTCCTGCTGAAGGATGTGGTGCTCTACACCTGGGGGCCGGAGGACATTCTCGGCCCACGCGCACCCGGTCTCACAGGTGCCGTCTGGATCTTCGGCAAACCCATTCCGCAGTACGATCTGGTCCTGCTGGTGCTCGGCCCGCTGATCGGCCTTTCCGTCTGGCTGCTGCTTACGCGCACGGATTGGGGGACGCGTGCGCGCGCCGCGACCGAGGATCGCGACATGGCGGCCGCGCTCGGCATCAACCAGGCGCTCATGTTCACGGGCGTCTTCGCGCTCGGCGCGCTGCTTGCGGGCCTTGCCGGTGCGCTTGCACTGCCGCGTGAGCCTGCCAATCACAACATGGACCTGACGATCATCGCCGACGTGTTCGTCGTCACGGTTGTCGGCGGTCTCGGCAGTTTGCCCGGCGCCTACGTCGCGGCCGTGATCATCAGTGTCGTCAAGGCGTGGTGCATCGGCATTGGCGATGTGCGCTTGTTCGGCATGGCGTTCTCGTTTTCGAAGCTGACGCTCGTCGCCGAGTTCATCGTCATGGCGATCGTGCTGATCATTCGGCCCTGGGGGCTTTTCGGCACGCCTCAGGCACCGCAGCGCGTGTCGGCGGCCTCCATTCTCCCCATGCCGGTGCCGGACGTGAAACGTCTGTGGCCTTTGGCAGTTGCTGTGCTCGCCCTCCTCATACTCCCACTGCTCGTCGACCGTTTCACGGTTGTGCTTGCGACGGACATCATCATCTTCGCGCTGTTCGCGGCGAGCCTCGGCCTCATCATGGGGCAGGGCGGCATGGCTTCCTTCGGACACGCCGCATACTTCGGCGCGGGGGCTTACGCTGCGGCCGTTGCCTTCAAGGCCGGTGCGCCGTTCTTCGTCGCGGTCCCGGCGGGTGTTGCGTTTGCCGGGGCGCTCGCCATGCTCTTCGGCTGGTTCTGTGTTCGGCTGGCCGGCGTATCGCTCGCCATGCTGACGCTCGCCTTCGCGCAGATCACCTGGGCCATCGCCTTCCAGTGGGACAGCGTCACGGGTGGCAGCAATGGTCTCGTCGGCATCTGGCCGCCCGATCTGCTCTCCGGCAAGACGGCCTACTACTTCGCGACGCTGCTGCTCGCCGGTGCCGCAATCATGATCATCTGGCGATCGGCTCATGCACCGCTCGGCTATCTCATGCGTGCCGCGCGCGACTCGCGTATTCGCGCCGAAGCCGTCGGCGTCGACGTACGCATCATACAATGGCGCGCGATCATCCTCGCGGGTGCCGCGGCAGGGCTTGCAGGCGCCCTGTACGTGTTCTCCAAGGGCTCGCTCTCGCCGGATGTGCTTTCGATCCCGCGTTCCGTCGATGCGCTCGCCATGGTGCTGATCGGCGGCGTGCAGACGCTCGTCGGCCCGGTCGTCGGCGCAGCGGTCTTCATGCTGCTGCAGGACTGGATCGTGCGCGCGACACCCTACTGGCACGCCGTGCTCGGTATCACGCTCATCCTCATCACCATCATCTTCCCGCAGGGCATTGTCGGCACGCTCAGGCAATGGCGCCAGCGCCGGGAAGGTGAGTCATGACCGCGCCCGTGCTCGCCGTGGAAGAGATCGGTAAATCCTTCAAGGGCTTTCGCGCCGTCGAGCGTGTGAGCTTTACTGTCGAAGCGGGGGAGCTTCTGGCACTGATCGGTCCGAACGGCGCCGGCAAGACAACGACCTTCAACATGATCAACGGCCAACTCGCGCCCGATCATGGCCGCGTCAGCCTCGGCGGTGAGGATGTCACGCACTGGCCGCCACGCGCGCTCTGGCGGGCCGGCGTCGCGCGCACCTTCCAGATCACGCAGACCTTCGCCTCCATGAGTGTCGCCGAGAATCTGCTGGTCGCCATTCTCTCGCGTGAGCGCGCCACGGGCCTCCTCGCCGAAGCCGGACGCGCGCACGCCGATGAAATCCAGGCGCGGCTAACGGAAGTGGGCATGAGCCATGCCGCCGATACGCTCTGCTCCGTCCTTGCCTACGGCGATCTGAAGCGTGTCGAATTGGCCATCGCGCTCGTCAATGATCCGCGCCTCCTGCTTATGGACGAGCCGACTGCCGGCATGGCAGCGCGCGAGCGTGGTGCTCTCATGCGCCTCGTCGCGGAGCGCGCCCGCCAGCGTAGCACCGCCGTTCTCTTCACCGAGCACGACATGGACGTCGTCTTCGGTCATGCCGACCGCGTTGTCGTCATGAATCGCGGTCGCCTCATTGCCGAGGGCACGCCCGCAGAGGTGCGTGCGAGCTCGCTCGTACGCGAAGTCTATCTCGGCAGCGCCGCTGGAGAGGCCAACCCATGAGCCTCCTCGAAATCCGCGAACTCGATGCCTGGTACGGCCGCGCGCAGATCCTGTTCGGCGTATCGCTCGCCGTCGAAGCGGGCGAAGCGGCCGTCCTCATCGGTCGCAATGGTGCCGGCAAGTCGACGCTCATGAAGTGCATCGTCGGTCTCGAAGCCGAGCGGCGCGGCACCATCCGCTTCGATGGTGCGGACCTCATCGCCGAGCCGACGCACCGCATCGCACGTCGCGGCATGGGCTATGTCCCCGAGGACCGCCGCGTCTTTATGGATCTCACTGTCGCCGAGAACTTGGCCGTCGGCCGCCTGCCGTCCAGCGGCGGCCCAGCGTGGACGCCGGAAGCTGCCTTCGAGCTGTTCCCGCCGCTTGCGGCGATGCGTGACAGGAAGGGCGGACAGATGTCCGGCGGTGAGCAGCAGATGCTGACCATCGCACGCGCGCTCATGGGCAATCCGCGTTTTCTGCTGCTCGATGAGCCCTCGGAAGGACTCGCCCCCGTTATTGTCGACGTGATTGCCGGCGCGATCGCCAAGCTCAAGGCGCGTGGTGTCGGCCTGCTGCTGTCCGAGCAGAACCTGCACTTTGCGCGCGCCGTCGCGGACCGCGCTTTCGTGCTCGATCGCGGTCACATCCGCTTTGCCGGCACGCTCGCCGAACTCGACGCGGATGTAGCCCTCAAGGAGCAATATCTGGCAATTTGAGCGCCACCTCTCCGGTGGCGCCAGTCTCAGCTTGGCTTCCTTAGCTTTCGCTGCGCAGCGGGAAGCCGGGGCCTGCCGGTCCGGGCGTCTCCGGCGTGCTGACGCCGGACAGGGGATCGGCCACGCGGCGCGATTTACCCTCGAAGTAGGCGCCCTGCTCGATGCCGAGCTGCTGGTGAAAGACATCGCCTTCGACGCGGCTCGAGGACTGCAGCACGACGCGCCGCCCGCGAATCGATCCGGAGACGCCGCCGCGCACGATGACCTCGTCGGCGACGACGCCGCCCGTGATGCGCGCGGTCTCGCCGATGAGCACGTTGGCGGCGTGGAGATCACCCTGGATCTGGCCGTCGATATGCACCTCGCCCTTCGAGATGAGGTTGCCGACGATGGTCAGATCTTCACCGATGTGCGAGGCGCCGCTCTGTCCCGATGAGCGCGGTGATGGATTTGACGGCCGCGATGTCGAAAGCGGCTCGGGCTGCTGAGAATGCGAAGGCGGGGCCGGTGGCGGCGTCCCCCTCGGCACGTCGAACGCAGTAGGCTCGGTTTTCTTCGTGAACATTGACGCAACTCCCTCTCCAGATGCGTAACACACACCGCCGCCTGCAACGACGGAGACAAACACATCGACCTGACCTGCGCCCCCGCGCGGACTATAGGCTTCGTTTGCATGGATAGCAAAGCCCGGGACGCTGGTCAGCCCATTTGCTCTGAATGCGCACTGTCGCTCGGCCCGCCTCGCTGGTGTCACAAAGGCTGGACCTTGATGACGAAAGGTGGCGGTATCGAGTGGCGGTTTTGTGGTGCGCGGGGCACGACTGTATGCGGACATTTCGGAATATCACGATCCTGACCGGAGCCGGGATCTCGGCGGAGTCGGGCATCGCGACCTTTCGCGACAAGGAAGGCATCTGGGCCAAGTACGACTATCGCGACGTGGCAACGCCGGAAGGCTTTGCGCGCAATCCGAAGCTCGTGCTCGACTTCTACAACATGCGCCGCCGCATGAGCGCGACCGCCAAGCCCAATCCGGCTCATTTCGCCCTGGCGCGCCTCGAACGCGAGCACGCCGGGCGCGTCACGGTCGTCACGCAGAACGTCGATGCGCTGCACGAGGCGGCCGGCACCCAGAACCTCATTCACATGCACGGCGAGCATCAGAAGGCTCTCTGCGCCAAGTGCGACGAGCGCCGTCCCTGGGGGCCCGAATACCCCGATCTGACGATCGAACTCGCCTGCCCGTCGTGCGGCGTACCGGGTGGCCTGCGCCCCGATGTCGTCTGGTTTGGCGAAATGCCCTACCACATGGGCCGCATCGCCGAAGAGCTGGCGCGCACCGATCTCTTCATTTCCATCGGCACCAGCGGCAACGTCTATCCAGCAGCGGGCTTTGTCGCCGAGGCCCGCGATCAGGATGCGTATACGGTCGAGCTCAATCTGGAGCCCTCTCAGGGGACGAGCCTATTCGACGAGGCCATCCACGGTCCCGCCTCCGAGGTGGTTCCGGCGTTCGTTGAGCGGTTGCTGCGCGGCAGCCAGTGACCGCCGCCGGAGTTCTCCGTTGCAGTCCGTATTCAAAGAACGTCCGCTCTTAGGTATTGACTAATACTGACTTCAGTCGTCTGGCCATTTTGGCGGATACCTGCGATAAGCCAGCCGACGGAGCGGGCCACGGAAAAGCACGAATGAGTCTGGACGAGTACAAGCGTATGGCGGCGCGCGGCGCCATCGAGCAGGTCGTATCGGGCATGCGCCTCGGCCTCGGCACGGGGTCTACGGCGGCTCATTTTGTGGAACTGCTCGGCGAGCGGGTTCGCGGCGGCCTCGACGTGATCTGCGTGCCGACCTCCGAGGCGACACGGGCGCAGGCATCGTCGCTCGGCATTCCCCTGACCACGCTCGACGACATGCCCCTTCTCGACATGACGGTCGATGGCGCCGACGAGTTCGACGGCGTCCTGCGGCTCATCAAGGGGGGCGGTGGGGCTCTGCTGCGCGAGAAGATCGTGGCGGCGGCTTCGGAGCGCCTCATCGTCATTGCCGACCACACCAAGCGCGTGGAGCGGCTTGGCGCCTTTCCATTGCCCGTCGAGGTCGTGCGCTTCGGCTACATGGCGACGCAGAACATGATCGCGCTGCTTGCGGCCGACCTTGGCTGTCACGGTGAGATCCGCCTGCGCACGGGGCGCGATCGTCAACCCTTCGTCACCGATGGCGGCAACTACATCTTCGATTGCGCCTTCAAACGCATCGACGAGCCCGAGCGGTTGGACGAGGCGCTGAAGCACATTCCGGGCGTCGTCGAGAACGGTCTCTTTCTCGGTCTCGCCGACATGGCATTCGTCGCCGGCCCGGAGGGTATCGTCGTCATCGAGACCGAGCCGGTCGAGGACGACGGGCGCTGAGCCTGCGCTTACTACTGCCTGGGAGGATGAAGTCGATGAGCCTTGCACGCCGCTTGTTCATCGCGATGCTCTTCTGCACAGCCTTAAGCCAGCCTGCACTGGCGCAGCAGCGCGCCTCACCGGAGGCCATGAGTGCCGCCCGTGCGCTCATCGAGGTGACCGGCGCCTCGGCTCAGTTCGATCAGGCGCTCCCATTGCTGACCGGTCCGTTGACGCAAGCTTTCGTCTCGCTGGCGCCCGGCCGTGCAGGCGAGATCCGCGAGCTTATGGCCGAGATGGTGAAGCGCTTCTCGTCGCGAAAGGGCGAGTTGATCGAGCAGATCGCCATCATCTACGCCGAGAGAATGACTGTCGACGATATGCGCGGCGTTACGGCGTTCTATCAATCTGAGGTTGGCCGGCGCATGGTGGCGGCGCAACCTGAAATCATGCGCCAATCCATGCTGGCGGGCCAAATCTGGGGCCAACGCATTGGTGCCGAGATCGACGCGGAGATGCGGCGCGAACTCAGGAAACGCGGCATCGACCTCTGAGGAAATACGTTATGGCGAGCTATGACTATGATCTGTTCGTGATCGGTGCCGGTTCCGGCGGCGTGCGCGCGGCGCGCATCGCCGCCGGGCATGGAGCGAAGGTCGCGATTGCAGAAGAGTATCGCTTCGGCGGCACGTGCGTCATTCGTGGTTGTGTGCCGAAGAAGCTGCTCGTCTATGCAAGCCGCTTCTCCGACGAATTCGCGGATGCAGCCGGCTTCGGCTGGAGCGTGGGCGCGCCGACATTCGACTGGGCCACACTCATCGCCAACAAGGACAAGGAAATCGCGCGCCTCGAAGGTGCCTATCGTGGCGGTCTCGAGCGCGCCGGTGTCGCAGCCATCCATAAGACGCGTGCGGTCGTCACCGGCCCGAATTCCGTCCGCCTCGCCGACAGCGGCAAGGAGATCACCGCGAAGTATATCCTCGTCGCGACCGGCGGCGCCGCGAACGTCGATCCGAAGCTGCCGGGTGTCGAGCACGTCATCACGTCGAACGAGGCCTTTCATCTGCAGGAGCTGCCAAAGCGCATCGTGATTGCCGGCGGCGGCTACATTGCGGTGGAGTTCGCCGGTATCTTTGCCGGGCTCGGCGCGGAGACGACGTTGATCTATCGCGGCGAGAAAATCCTGCGCGGCTTCGACGAGGATCTGCGGGATGCGCTCACTGAGGAATACGCCAAGCGCGGCATCCGCATCATCACCGGCGAAGTCTTTTCGCGCATCGAAAAGACTGCGAGCGGCCTCACCGCGCACTGCACGGGCGGTGGCAAGCTCGACGTCGATCAGGTCATGTTCGCCATCGGCCGCAGTCCGAATACCGAAGGTCTCGGGCTCGAGAGCGCAGGCGTCGCGCTCGGCAAGAGCGGCGAAATCATCGTCAATAAGCAGCAGCGCACGGACGTGCCGAGCATCTATGCCGTCGGTGATGTGTGTGACCGCGTGAATCTGACGCCGGTCGCGATCCGCGAGGGGCACGCCTTTGCCGACAGCCTCTTCGGCAACAACCCGCGCGTCGTCGATCACGACTGGATCCCGACCGGCGTTTTCTCGACACCGGAGATCGGCACGGTCGGATTGCCCGAGCACGAAGCGGCCAAGCGCCCCGGCGGCATCGATATCTACAAGGCGCGTTTCCGTCCGATGAAGGTGACGCTGACGGGACGCGACGAGCGGATGGTGATGAAACTCATCGTCGAGCGCGCAACGGATCGCGTCCTCGGCTGTCATGTTCTCGGGCCGGACGCCGCCGAAATCGTGCAGATGGCCGCGATCGCCATGCGCATGGGTGCCACCAAGGCCGACTTCGACGCCACCATGGCGCTGCATCCGAGCGCCGCCGAGGAACTGGTAACCATGCGCGAGAAATGGATCCCGCCGGCTGCGGCTGCGGAGTAGCGTGCGGGCGGTTTAAGTACGGCGAAGGCAACACGCATGAGGCTTCAGGGGCGCATTGCGCTGGTGACGGGCGCTGGCAACGGCATTGGCCGCTCCATGGCGCACGTTTTCGCGGGCGAAGGCGCGCACGTCTATGTCAGCGATGTCGATGGCGAGGCGGCGGAGAGCGCCGTCGCCGAGATCGGTGCGGCAGGCGGTGCGGCGACGGCACAGATCTGCGATGTCTCGCGCGGCCAGGATGTGACGGCGCTCTTTCGCACCATTCAGAGTGCACACGGTAAGCTCGATGTCATCATCAACAATGCCGGTCTCAATGTGCGCGAGGATTTCCGCCATCTCTCGGACGCTGACTGGGTGCGCATTCGCGAGGTGAACCTCGATGGCGTCGTGCGCGTCGCGCGTGATGGATTCGAGTTGCTGAAAGCTTCGGGGCGTGGATCGCTCGTCAATCTTGCCTCGATCATGGCGCATCGCGGCCTGCGCCAGCTCGCCGCCTACTCCGCCACCAAGGGTGCGGTCTCCGCGCTCACGCGTGCGCTTGCGGTCGAGTACGCGCCCTTCAATATCCGCGTGAATGCAGTAGCGCCGGGTTTCGTCGAGACGAACCTCACGAGCCGCGTGCTGCGCAATCCCATGATCGCCAAGGCGCTGATCGACCAGACGCCGCTGCGCCGCTTCGGCACGACAGAGGAGATCGCACGCGCCGCACTGTTCTTCGCGAGCGATGACAGCTCGTTCGTGACGGGCGCCGAACTCGCCGTCGATGGCGGCATGTCGGCGGGTCTCTAGGCCTTCCGCCGAACCATCATCTTCGCGAGAAACGCCGTCGACTGCTCGACGGCTTCGAGCCCTGCCTCGCGGAATACGCCGTCGAGATCATCGATTGCGTAGTGGCGATAGTACGGTTCGTGAAAGCGCGCTGGAAAGGCCTCCAGCAGGCCATCCCAGTTCGGCCGATCACCCATCTGCAGGCTGTCGATGAAGACGAGAAGCCCGCCCGGTTTCAGGACGCGCGCCATCTCGGTGACGACGCGCCGGCGCACCTCGGGTGGCAGCTCATGAAACAGGAAGACCGTGGTGACAATGTCCTGGCTCGCATCATCGAGCGGGATCGTCTCGGCGTTTGCGGAGATCCACTCGACTGGACGCAGATCCTTGAGATGCCGGCGCGCTTCCTCGAGATAGGGCCGCGAGAGATCGAGACCCGAGAGCTTCATCGCCGGATAGGCGAGGCGTACCGCGCGCAGAAACCGCCCCGTGCCGCAGGC
>JAEYYJ010000386.1 GCA_023430845.1 Pseudomonadota bacterium | reverse complement strand
AAGAACCGAAGCGCGGCCCCTGCGACTGGCCGAGCAATACCTCGTAAATGGCGCGGAACCAGTCCCGTAGGGTGTCCTTGTCATAGCCATTGGCCTTGCCGGCTTCGTAGACAATATTCTGCAAAGTCTCCGCATCGGCATCGGCCGGAGCCTCGGCGAGTGCCCGATCGAGCGCGGCAAGGGCCGCCGTCTCGACATCGGACGGCGCGCGAAACTTCTTCTCCGGCTTCACGAAGTCCTCGTAGTAGCGCACGGCATAGCCGACGAGCTTGTCGAGCAGCGGATAGCGCTCGGGACTCGCACCCGGCACGTGGCGCTTGATGAAGCCCCAGAGTACGCCCGCGTCGTGGGCATTGGAGGCCGAGACGAGGTTCAGGAGCAGCGCGAACGAAATCGGCAGCTCGGCAGCCGGCGGGTGCCCCGTATGAATATGCCATACGGGGTTATCCAGGCGCTGCTTGGGCTCTTCGGCCGGATACTTCCCGAGGAACGTGAGATACTCGTCCACGGCGCGCGGGATCACGTCGAAATAGAGCCGCTTCGCTGTCTTCGGCTTTTGATACATGAAGAGCGAAAGGCTCTCCGGGCTCGCGTAGGTCAGCCATTCCTCGATCGAAAGGCCATTGCCCTTGGTCTTGGAAATCTTCTGGCCCTTGTCGTCGAGGAAAAGCTCGTAGTTGAAGCCCTCGGGTGGCGTCGCACCGAGCGCGCGGCAGATCTTCGACGAGAGCGTCACCGAGTCGATGAGGTCCTTGCCGGCCATTTCATAGTCGACGCCGAGCGCCGTCCAGCGGAGTGCCCAGTCGGCCTTCCACTGACACTTGACCGCGCCGCCCGTGACCTTGGTCTCGACCTTCTCGTCCGTCTCGGGATCGACATAGACGACCGTGCCCGCCTTGGGATTGCGCTCCACCATCGGCACTTGCAGCACGCGCCCGGTGCGCGGCGAGATCGGCAGAAAGGGCGAGTAGGTCGCGCGCCGTTCCGGCCCGAGCGTCGGCAGGATGATGTCCATGACCTGCTCATAGACTTCGAGCATGCGCAGAAGCGTCGCGTCCATGGCGCCCGACTTGTAGGCTGTCGTCGCCGACATGAACTCGTACTGGAAGCCGAACTGGTCGAGGAAGGCGCGAAGCCGCGCGTTGTTGTGATGCGCGAAGCTTTGGTGCGTACCGAAAGGATCGGGCACGCTCGTCAGCGGCTTCTCCAAATTTGCCGCGAGAAGATCGCCGTTCGGCACGTTGCCCGGCACTTTGCGCAGGCCGTCCATGTCGTCGGAGAAGCAGACGAGGTGGGTTTTGCGGCGTCCCTCAGTCAGGACCTCGAAGGCATGGCGAACCATGCTCGTGCGGGCGACTTCGCCAAAGGTGCCGATGTGGGGCAGACCCGAGGGGCCATAGCCGGTCTCGAACAGCACCGGGACTTCGGGATCACGTTTCAGCCGGTCGAGCCGGGCGATCAGCCGCCGTGCCTCCTCGAAGGGCCAGGCACGGCAGGCGTGGGCAACGGCGATCTCGTCGGGATCGATCCCGTGATGCGTATTCGGAATGGTCATGACAACGTGCGGCGGCACTGCGGGCGCCGCCCTCTCTCAGGCCTCGGACAGGTGGCGAACCCTATGGACGCCCGGGCGTGGCGTCAACGATCCGGTGTGAGGTCAAAATGTGCATCGGGTTCCATCGAAGCCGATCACGGCCTAAGCTCGCCCCAAACATGAGCGAAAGCGCTCAGCCACGCCCACGGGAGGATGCGATGTATAGCTACCAGACCGCCTATCGGGACATATCGGTCGCCTCGGCGGAACGCGACCTTTTGCGGGGCCGGCTGGCGACCGGGCTCAATGCCGCAATCGAATGCTGCGACCGCTGGGCGGAGGACCACCGCACCGCGCTGGAATGGGTCGGCCGCGACATGCAGCGCGAGACGGTGACGTATGCCTCACTGAAGGCGGACTCCGAGCGTTTCGCGAGCCTGCTCAAGATGCGCGGCATCGGCAAGGGCGACATCGTCGCCGGCCTCCTGCCCCGCATTCCCGAGCTGCTGACGGTCGTGCTCGGCACGTGGCGCGCGGGCGCCGTCTACCAGCCGCTCTTCACGGCTTTCGGCCCCAAGGCCATCGAGACGCGCATTACCGGCGACACCGGCAGCGGGGCCAAGCTCGTCATTACGGACCGCGCGAACCGCTCGAAGCTCGACGAAGTGCAGGACTGCCCGCCGGTCATCGAGGTGGATCGGACAGGCGTCACCGCTGGCACCATCCCCGCCGTGCTGGCCGACGAGCCGGCGGGGTTCGCACCCGTCATGCTCAAGGGCGATGATCCGTTCGTGCTCCTCTACACATCGGGCACGACGGGCAAGCCTAAGGCCGTCCTCTATCCGCTGACTATGCTGCTGCCCGTTGGCATCTACATGCGCGACGCTATCGATCTTCGCGATATGGACCGCTACTGGAACATCGCCGATCCGGGGTGGGCCTACGGGATGCTCTATGCGCTGATCGGGCCGCTGCTGCTCGGCCACACGACGACGTTCTACGAGGGTGGCTTCACGGTCGAGACGACAGTGCGGATCGTGCGCGACCTTCGCATCAGCAATTTTGCCGGCGCGCCGACCGCCTATCGGATGCTGATGGCCGCAGGTCCCGAGGCCGCGAAGGTCGCGGCCGGTACACTCCGCGTTGCCTCGAGTGCCGGCGAACCGCTCAATCCGGAAGTCGCGCGATGGGCCAGGGCGTCGCTCGGTGTGCCTCTCAAGGATCATTACGGCCAGACCGAGACGGCAATGCTCGTTAACAATCACCACGGATTGAACCATCCTGAAAAAGAGGGCTCGGCCGGCTATGCGATGCCGGGCTTCCATATGGAGGTGCTGGGCGATGATCTCCAGCCGGCGGCACCGGGCAAGCCCGGCATCCTGGCCGTGGACATGAGCCGTTCCCCGCTGAATACATTCAAGGGCTACTGGCGCGCCGAAACACCGGCCATCCAGGGCAACTGGTATCTCACCGGCGATACCATGATGCGCGACGCCGATGGCCACTTCTTCTTCGTCGGGCGCAGCGACGACATCATTACGTCGTCCGGTTATCGCATCGGCCCCTTCGATGTCGAAAGCGCGCTCATCGAGCATCCGGCCGTCGCAGAAGTCGGCGTCATCGGCAAGCCCGATCCGGAGCGGACCGAAATCGTCAAAGCCTTCATCGTGCTGAAGGCTGGGCAAAGTGGCACGCCGGAGCTGACGGCCGATCTACAGGAGCACGTGCGCCGCCGGCTCGCATCCCACGCCTTTCCACGCGAGATTGCCTATCTCACGGAGCTGCCGAAAACGCCGAGCGGTAAGATCCAGCGCTTCATCCTCAGACAGATGAACTAGGGCGCACGGCACGTCGAGGCCCGTAAAAATCGAAACCGACGTCGCGCGGGTGCGTTGGTCAATCAAGGAAAGCGTTCGCGCAACCGAGCGGCGAACTGTGCCTTTTGCGGCCCTGGCGTCGCACATGGCCGCGCGTCCTTGATGGCGCGGCTCACGAAAGGAGGACAATCCATGAAAGTACGCGAGACGATGACACAAAACGTGGCCATTGCGCGTCCTGATCAGACGATCGCAGACGCGGCGCTACTGATGGCGGAGCATGATTTCGGCGCTCTGCCCGTCGGCGAGAACGACCGCCTGGTCGGCATGATAACGGATCGCGACATCGCACTGAGAGCCGTTGCGCAGGGCCTGGGTCCGGATACGCCGGTCCACAGCGTCATGACGCCCGACGTGAAATACTGCTTCGATGACGAGGATACGGCCCATGTCGCGCGAAACATGGGCGATCAGCGCGTGCGGCGCCTGCCGGTCGTGAATCGCAGCAAGGAGCTCGTCGGGATCTTGTCGCTCGGCGATGTCGCGGTGAACCAGGCCCAGCCTGCAGGCAAGGCGCTAGCGGGAATATCCCAACCCGGTGGCCCTCATTCGCAATCCGACGGATTGCTGCTTCTCTAGGCAGCTCCCAGCATTCATATACGCCCAGCGGCGGAGGTGCCGCTGGGCGTAATGTCGGGCGCTCGGCAGGGCCCGCACTGAATGGCCAGGAAGGCTGGAGTTGTACTGCCGGCCCGCACCGCAACCGGCCCCGCTACTGCGCGTTCATCAACCAAGGAATGGCGGCCTTCCGGGCGTGGCCTTGCGCGCGCGCCGGCGTTCAGGGTATGGCTCAGCCCCACAAATGCCGCGCGGCAAGCGCATTTCTGTGCCGTTCCGCCGCACGTTAAGCCGATCTTCCGGTGCCGGCACGGCGCCGACCTTCCATCAGCATCCACGCGGGAGCAGAACCATGGCCGTAAAAGTCGCAATCAACGGGTTCGGACGCATCGGGCGCAACGT
>JAEYYJ010000355.1 GCA_023430845.1 Pseudomonadota bacterium | reverse complement strand
CCGGTCACCAGCGCGGTCTTGCCTGTCAGATCGAACATTCCGTTTGTCCTTACGTCAGCAGTTGCGCGGCGACGGCGTCGATGTCGGCGGGGGTGCCGACCGGTGTCGCCTTCAGCGATTTGTCGATGCGGCCGGCGAGGCCGCTCAGCACTTTGCCGGTGCCGATTTCATACAGTTCGGTAACGCCTGCCGCGGCCATGGCGAGCACGCACTCGCGCCAGCGCACGGTGCCTGTCACCTGTTCGACGAGGCGCGCGCGGATCTCGGCCGGATCGCTGATTGGCGCTGCCAGCACGTTGGCGACGACGGGAACAATGGGCGCCTTGATCTCGATCTTCGCGAGCGCTTCCGCCATGGCATCGGCGGCGGGCTTCAGGAGGCTGCAATGAAAGGGCGCGGAAACAGGAAGGGGGATCGCGCGGCGCAGGCCATGTGCCTTGCCGACTTCCGGCACGCGGTCGATTGCGGTCTTGTGGCCCGAGAGGACGACCTGCGTCGGCTCGTTGTCGTTGGCCACATCACAGACATCGCCCTGCGCGGCATCGGCGGCGATTTTCTTCGCGACATCGAGGCCAACCCCGAGCAGCGCCGACATCGCACCGACGCCGACCGGCACGGCCTTCTGCATGGACTGACCGCGCAGCTTCAGGAGTCGCGCAGTGTCCGCCACCGAGATGGCGCCTGCCGCCGCGAGCGCCGAATATTCACCGAGCGAATGCCCCGCGACGTAGGCCACGCTCTCCTTGAGCGAGAAGCCCTTTTCCTTCTCCAGCACGCGCATCACGGCAAGCGATGCCGCCATCAGCGCGGGCTGCGCATTCTCCGTCAGCGTCAGCGTCTCGATCGGCCCCTCGAACATCAGTGCCGAAAGCTTCTGGCCGAGCGCCTCGTCCACCTCGTCGAGGAGTGCGCGAGCAGCCGGAAAATTCTCGGCCAGTTCCTTGGCCATGCCGACGGCCTGGCTGCCCTGGCCGGGAAAGACGAAGGCTTTCGACATGCGCGCGTCCATTGCTTGGGGTTGCACTGGGGGTTTATGCCGGTCCACACGCCTCAGGCGATGGCCAACCCGGAACATATAGTGAAAACGTGCCGAGGCCGCGGGTGGGCATCAAGGCGCGGGGTGTATCCGGCGCCTTATGGACATGGCAGATGAGCCGGTGTCAAGAGAGCGTCGTGGGGATAGGATCCGGCGGCCATGGGCATAGGGGGCAGCAAGTTGAGAGCCATCAAAGGCATCATCTTCGACTTCGATGGCGTGATCGCGGATAGCGAGGCATTGGCAAACACGGTTCTGGCGGAGACGGTTACAGAACTAGGCCTGCCGACGACGCTGCCGGATGCGCTCGAGCGCTACATGGGGAAGCGATGGCCCGAGGTGATCGCTGCCATCGAAAGCGGCGTCGGCCGCTCGCTCGGTCCGACCTTCTCCGACGACGTGAAAGCCGCGACTTTGGCGCGATTTCGGACGCACTTGCGAGAAGTGACGGGCGCCAGTGATTTCATTCGCCGCCATGGCCATCTACCGCGCTGCATTGCCTCGTCGAGCTCGGCGGATCGTCTGGCGCTCAGCCTGGAAGTTCTGCGGCTTACCGAAGAATTCGACGGCATCGTCTTCAGTGCGGATCTCGTGCCGCGCGGAAAGCCGCATCCGGATATCTTCCTGTATGCGGCCGACAAGATCGGCGTGGCGCCGAGCGATTGTCTTGTCGTCGAAGACAGCCTGAGCGGGGTTCGGGCCGGCGTGGCCGCTGGCGCGACCGTGTTGGGCCTTTGCGCGGGCGCGCATATCCAGGACGGTCACGCCGAACGCCTCAGAGAAGTCGGCGCCACGGACGTCGTCACCAGCTGGGAGGAGGCATCGGCATTTGTTGCCGCGCGCCTCTAGTCGTGCGCTATGATCCTGAAAACATCGGGGGAAGCGCGCATGAAATGGCAGATCGGCGATGTGACGATCACGAAGATCGTCGAGATCGAGACGACGGGCGGCAGTCGTTTCATTCTTCCGGACGCAACACCTGAAGCCGTCCGCCCGATCTCATGGCTCATTCCGCATTTTGCCGACGAGAACGGTCGCCTCCGCATGAGCATCCATGCGCTGCTCGTCGAGGCGCCGGGCCGGCGCATCATCGTCGATACATGCCTCGGCAACGACAAGAAGGATCGCCGCATTCCTACGTGGAACGATCGCAGCGGCCCATTTCTCGAGGATCTGAGTGCAGCTGGATTCGCGCCCGAGACCATCGACACGGTGCTGTGCACGCATCTTCATGTCGATCATGTCGGCTGGAATACGCGTCTCGTGGATGGCCAATGGGTGCCGACGTTCCCGAAGGCGCGCTATCTCTTCGGCCGCATTGAATACGAGCATTGGACCACGCAGACGGCGCGGCCCGATCAGCATCCTGTCATCGCCGACAGCGTGAAGCCGATCTTCGATCTCGGCCTCGCCGATCTCGTCGAACTGGATCACCAGATCTGTCCGGAAATCCGCCTCACGCCGAGCACGGGCCACTCACCGGGCCATGCGAGCGTGCTCATCACCTCGAAGGGCCAGCGGGCGATGATCACGGGTGACTTCGCGCACCACCCCTGCCAGTTCGCGAGGCCGGAATGGTGCTCGGCCGCCGACTTCGACCAGAAGGCTGGCGAGGTTACGCGGCGGCGCATCCTCGCTGAACTCGCCGGCGAGCCGGTGCTGGTGATCGGCACGCATTTCTCAGGCCCCACTGCCGGGCACGTCGTGCGCGACGGTGAGGCCTTCAAGCTCGTCGTGTAGCGCTCACATCTTCTTGCCGGTTTCGAGCAGCGTCTTGAGATCGCTGAGCACCCACGGCCAGCCGCCGCCACCGCTCTCGACGGGATTGTTGTTGCCGGGAACCATGCCGGCGACCAGCGGTGCATCCGTCACGTCGTGAGTCATCACCACGGTGCAAACGCCGCTCGGACTCTCGAAAATCTCGTAGGTGAGGCGCGACGGCGGTTCCGCGATCATCTCGGGCGTGAACTGCGGATGCCATGTCTGCACGAGTTTGCGCGGCGGATCGCTTTCGAGGACTTCGCCGAGGATGATCTTGTCAGGCAGTCCGAAGGACTTCATCTCCGCGCTGGCGGCATGATGATATTGGCCGCCGTTCTTCAGCTCATACGACGCGCGACCGCCGTACGCATAACGATCCGTCCATTCGGGTTTGGTGATCGCGTCCCAGATGGCCTGGGCGCTGGCCTTGATGACGATCTTGTAGACGAGTGTGGTCGAAGCTTTGTCCGTCATGATCGATCCTTTTCCTCGAGCTCGGCCTTCAGCGCGAGCAGCGCCGAGACCTCCCGTTCGCGATACTTGTCGATCCACCGGTCATGGATCATCCGAATTGGGACCGGATTGAGAAAATGGAGTTTCTCGCGGCCAGACCGGCGTGTGACGACGAGACCCGCGTCTTCGAGGATCTTGAGATGCTTCATGACGCCGAAGCGGGTCATCTCCAGCCCGGATTCGAGATCCTTCAGCGTGCGGCCGTCGCGCTGAAAGAGCAGGTCCAGGAGGATGCGACGCGTCGGATCAGCAAGCGCTTTGAATACGAGGTCGTCGTCCGGCACGTCTTGACTATAGGTGACCATTTAGTCACCTGTCAATGACGCGCGGGGTAAAGGCGATGAATTTGCCGACCGGGCTCATTAAGTGGCTTTCATTGCTGGAATTTCTTCTGATTTTTCTTGTGGGCCGAGAGCGCGGCCAGCCGCTCATTCCGCCAAAGTGACTTCTCGGCGATCTTTTCTGGCGACAATGCCGGCCCCCAAGCCTCGGCGACGCGGCGCCAGTTCGCCTCGTCCCACACGGCGGGTTTCGGCAGATCCTTCATGTAGCGGCGGAACCAGTCGCCGTAGCGCTCGCAGTAATCGGCGGTGCCCTTGGGCGCATTGAGCTCGATGGTTTCGAATGGCCCCATGAACGCCCATCTGAGGCCGAGGCCATCCGCGATCGTGTGATCGAGATCCTGCGGCGTGACATAGCCTTCATCGACGAGGCGGAAGGCCTCCGTCAGCAGCGCGATCTGCAGGCGATTGAGGATGAAGCCATCGACCTCCTTCTTCACTTCGATCGGTACCTGCCCGACGCTTTGATAGAAGCCGCGCGCCTTCGCGATCGTTTCCTTCGTCGTCCACGGTGCGCCACACAACTCGACGATCGGCACGAGATGCGGCGGGTTCAC
>JAEYYJ010000324.1 GCA_023430845.1 Pseudomonadota bacterium | reverse complement strand
TTCCCGTCGAATCCCGATCTCGCAGCCCAGTCGCAGCCGACGCCTCGGTCGGAGGCCACGCCGACGCCGACCGTCACCGAGCTCGATCAGCTTGGGCTCTCCCTGACGGCGGCAACGGCCAAGCCGGGCGAGACAGCCGAGGGCGTCGCTATTTCCGACGTGAAGTCGGGCTCCGATGCGGCCGGCAAGGGCCTCAAGAGCGGCGATGTCATCCTCGAGGTGCAGGGCCAGAAGGTCGCGAATGCCTCGGAGGTCGAAGCCGGTGTCAAGAAGGCCAAGACCGATGGCCGGCGCGCCGTGCTGCTCCGCGTGAAATCCGGTGACGTGCTCCGCTTCGTCGCCGTCCAGCTCAAGGCCAGCTGAGTGGGCTGCTCAGTAAGCCTGTAGCGACCGGCATTGACGGCGTTCCCCCCACGCCGTCAAGGTTAGGTCGAAAGAGGAGCGTGCCGGGTCCCCCGCCTGGCACGCTTTCCTGCATCGCGAGGTCGCTCAATCATGCGTGTGCTCGTTATCGAGGACAACCGCGAAACCGCCCAGTTCGTGCAGCGCGGCCTGCGTGAGGCAAGCCATGCCGCCGAGATCGCCGAGGATGGCGAGGTCGGCCTTGCACTCGCGCGTGCCGGCGGCTACGACCTGCTGATCGTTGATCGGATGCTGCCGCATCTCGACGGTCTCACGCTCATCCAGACGCTGCGCGCCGAGGGAAATCGCACACCCGTGCTCATCCTCTCTGCCATGAGCCACGTCGACGATCGCGTGAAGGGACTGCGCGCTGGCGGCGACGACTACCTGACGAAACCCTTTGCCCTCGCCGAGCTCATCGCCCGCGTCGAAGTGCTCGCGCACCGGCGCCAGCCCGAGGAGCAGACGACGCGCTATGTCGTCGGCGACCTCGTTCTCGATCGCCTGACGCACAAGGTCATGCGTGGCAGCGAGGCTATTATTCTGCAGCCGCGCGAATTCCGCCTCCTCGAATATCTCATGCGCAATGCAGGGCAGGTGGTCACGCGCACAATGCTGCTCGAGAACGTGTGGGACTATCACTTCGATCCGCAGACCAATGTCATCGACGTCCATATCTCGCGCCTCAGAGGAAAGATCGACCGCAACTTCGATCGCCCGCTGCTGCACACCGTGCGCGGCGCCGGCTACATGATGCGCGACGGCGCCGAGTAGGCTGATGCATCCGTTTGCGCCCACAGCCGCGCGTCCTGCGCGCTTCTGGCGGACAACGACCTTTCGTGCAGCGGCCGTCGCGACGTTCGCCCTTGCCATCACGGCGATCCTCGTCGTCACCTTCGTCACGCGTGCGACGAACGATGCCATGAGCCGCGCAACAATCGCGGAGCTTGACCGCGAAGGCACTGCACTTCACCGCATCTACGGCCGCGGCGGCCTCGACGATCTCCTGCGCGCGCTCCAGGGGCGCATCGACGCCGGCGACATGCATCTCTACGCCCTCATCGATGCGGACAAGCGGGTAATCGCCGGAAACCTCGCCGAACCTCCCGCCTTTTCGAACGAGGCGCGAGGCGGCGGCACTTTCCGCTATCGCCCGCCGCAGGATGCCGCCCACATGCCGGAGCGGCTTGCGGCTGGACGTGTGTTCGCACTTCCGAACGGCCTCGCGCTCACTGTCGCTCGGGACATCGAACCACAGCGAACGTATCTCGCCGCAACCAACCGCACGCTCGGCCTCGGCATCGGGCTCCTCGCCCTCGTCGGCCTTGCTGCGGGTGTTGCGCTCAGCCGCCATATCCTGAAGCGCGTCGACGCCATGACCGCCGCCAGCCGTTCCATCATGGCGGGCAATCTCGCCGAACGCCTGCCGCGCACGGACAGCGATGACGAACTCGACCGGTTGGCAGCGAGCCTCAATGCCATGCTCGATCGCATCGAGCTGCTCATGGCCGGCATGAAGGAAGTCTCGGACAATATTGCCCATGATCTGAAGACGCCGCTCAACCGTCTGCGCAATCGCGCGGAGGCAGCCCTCGCAGACCAGCGCGGCGGACCTGCATGGCGCGCCGGACTCGAACACACGATCGAAGACGCCGACGAACTGATGAAAACCTTCAACGCGCTCCTTCTCATCGCGCGCCTAGAGGCCGGCGCGGTCGAGAACACCATGGCTCCGGTCGATATCGGCGCCATGGTCGAGGATTTGGCAGAGTTGTACGAGCCAGCGGCCGAAGAGGCAGGTCTCACGCTTGAATGGCACGACGCGGCAGGCACGCCCGTCTACGTGCGCGCCAATCGCCAGCTTCTGGGGCAGGCCATCGCCAACCTCATCGAGAATGCCATCAAATACGGCGCGGCCAGCGATGATGCTGCGACGATGAGCCATCGATCGACAATCTCCGTCGTGCTCACGCCCAAGCAAGGCCCCAAGCACGGCACCGTCGAAATCGAAGTCGCCGATCGCGGTCCCGGCATTGCCGCCGAGGATCGCGAACGCGCGCTGCGTCGCTTCGTGCGCCTCGAAGCGAGCCGAACGAAGCCCGGCACGGGGCTCGGCCTCAGCCTCGTCGCGGCCGTCGCGCGCCTGCATGAGGGCGCCGTCCGCCTCGAAGACAACCGCCCGGGCTTGCGCGTGCTCCTCTCGCTGCCGATGATGGCCACCCCCGTGGCCGGCAATGCCGCGGACAATGAGCCACCGCGGAAAGAGGACGAAGGCGCATGGCGGAAGGCGCAGGTCAATTGAGACCGCTTTGGCAGCGGATCGTCGAGCTTCCGCACGCCTTCGATGCGCGGCTCGCAGCCGATCGGCTCGCCGAGCTCGAGACGGCGGCACCCGCCGAGCTTACAGCGCTCCTCGCCGAGCCCGCTGTGCACGACCTTCTTGCCGGCACGCTCGGCAGCTCGCCCTATCTTTCGCACCTCATTCTGCGTGATCCGGTACGCCTCACGCGCGTTCTCGCGAGCGCGCCCGAAACGCGCATGACCGAACTCGGCCGCGCGCTCGATGCCGATATCCTCACAGCTACGTCTCAAGCCGATGCCATGCGCATCCTGCGCCAGTACAAGAACGAGGTGGCGCTACTCGTGGCGCTCGCGGATCTCTCCGGCGCATGGCCTGTCATGACGGTCACAGGCGCACTCAGCGACTCGGCTGATGCGAGCACGGCAGCCGCCGTGCGCTTTCTCTTCAATGCGGCGATCGCCAAAGGCGATTGGCTCGGCACTGCCGGCGCCCGGGCCGAAGCCGATACCGGCTATATCGTCATCGGCATGGGCAAGCACGGGGCGCGCGAGCTCAACTATTCGAGCGACATCGACCTCATCGTCTTTTTCGAGCCGGAGCTCGTGAAGCTGCGCATGGGGCTTGAGCCCCTCGCTTTCTTCGTGCGCATGACGCGCGATCTCGTCCGCCTCATGCAAGAGCGCACGGGCGATGGCTATGTTTTCCGCACCGACCTGCGCCTGCGTCCCGATCCGGGCGCCACGCAGGTTGCGATCTCGACGGATGCGGCGCTCAATTACTACGAGAGCTTCGGCCAGAACTGGGAGCGCGCCGCCATGATCAAGGCGCGCGCCGTGGCGGGTGATATTCCGGCGGGCGAAGCCTTCATCAAGGAACTCGCGCCGTTCGTATGGCGCAAGTACCTAGACTTCGCGGCCATCGCCGATATTCATGCCATGAAGCGCCAGATACATGCCTTCAAGGGCTTCGGCGAGATTGGCGTTGCCGGCCACAACATCAAAGTCGGTCGCGGCGGCATCCGCGAGATCGAGTTCTTCGCGCAAACCCAGCAGCTCATTGCCGGCGGTCGCCAGATCGACTTGCGCCAGCCCGATACGCTCGGCGCGCTCGCCAATCTCACGACGCGCGGCTGGATCGAACCGCTCGTGCGCGACGAACTCACGGAGAGCTATCTCTTCCTGCGCCGCACGGAGCACAGGCTGCAGATGATCGCCGACGAGCAGACGCAGACATTGCCGGCCGATGCCGAGGGTCTGCTGCGGCTTTCGCGCTTTGCCGGCTTCGAGGACACGGCTGCCTTCTCCGCCGCTCTCGTTGCGCACCTCGAACGCGTGCAGCGCCACTACGGCGCACTCTTCGAGGATGTGCCGGAGCTCACGCGCGGCGACGCCAACATGGTCTTTGCCGGCGAGCAGGACGACCCCGGCACGGTCGAGGCGCTCATCAAGATGGGCTACAAGCGCCCGTCGGACATCATCGGCGCCGTGCGTGGCTGGCATCATGGGCGCTATCAGGCCGTGCGTACGCCCCGCGCTCGCGAGCTTCTGACCGAAGTGCAGCCGACGCTCATCGAGGCCCTGTCGCGCACGAGCGATCCCGATCAGGCCTTCATCGGTTTCGATCGCTTTGTTTCGCAGCTTCCATCGGGCGTGCAGCTCTTCTCGCTTCTGCGCAACAATCCGCGTCTCCTGCGTCTCGTCGCGGACATCATGGGCTCCGCGCCGCGCCTCGCCGGAATCATGAGCCGCCGTCGTCGCGTGCTCGATGCCGTGCTCGATCCGGGATTTTTCGGCAGCCTGCCCGATGCAGACGCGCTGGCACGCATTGTCGATGCGGAGATCGCGGCCGCGACCGACTACCAGGACGCACTCGATCGCGCCCGCGTCGTCGGCAGCGAGCAGGCCTTTCTGATCGGTGTACGCGTGCTCTCGGGCACCATTACCGCGGCGCAGGCGGGCGGCGCCTATGCCGCGCTCGCGGAGCATTTGATCACAGCCCTGCAGAACCAGGTCGAGCGCGAGCTCGTCGCGCAGAGCGGCCACGTGGTGGGCGGCGCCGCCGTGGTCGTTGCCATGGGCAAACTCGGCGGACGCGAGATGACCGCCGCCTCGGATCTCGACCTCATTCTCGTCTATGACTTCGATCCCGCCGTCCAGCAGTCCGATGGCGCGCGCCCTCTCGCACCGAGCCAATATTATACGCGCTTCACGCAGCGCCTGATCACGGCACTCTCCTCACCCACGGCCGAGGGCTCGCTGTACGAAGTGGACATGCGTCTGCGGCCCTCCGGCCAGAAGGGGCCTGTCGCGACGCAGCTCACGAGCTTCGAACATTATCAGGAGAACGAGGCCTGGACCTGGGAACACATGGCGCTCACGCGGGCCCGCGTGATTTCGGGTCCCGATGACCTGCGCACGCGCGTCGAGGCGGCTATTCGCCATGCGTTGCTGCGACCACGCGACCACACGAAGCTCGCGACCGACGTCCGCGACATGCGCGAGCGCATTGCCAAGGAAAAGGGCACCGAGGACATCTGGGAGCTGAAGCAGGTCCGAGGTGGCCTAGTCGACATCGAGTTCATCGCCCAGTTTCTCCAGCTTGCTCATGCCGATACGCACGCCGAGGTGCTAGACCAGAACACGATCGGTGCACTCCGCAAGCTCGCCGCTGCGGGGCTGCTCAGCGCGCCGCACGCCGATGTCCTCATCCCGGCCGCGATCCTCGTACACAACCTGACAGAGGTGCTGCGTCTCTGCCTCGACGGTCCTTTCGACCCTGCCAAAGCACCGGACGGCCTCCGCGAACTGCTGACGCGGGCGGGCGACGCGCCGGATTTCGCGCGTCTCGAAGCAGCCCTGCGGGCGACGCTCGCCGATGTTGCGGGACTTTTCGACGTCATCGTCGCCTGAACGATAGTCAGAAAACCGCAATAATACGGCGACGGATTTCCGGCGCAGCCGACGTTTCCTCCTCGAAAGCAGATTGAACTCGAGGAGTTCCCGAAATGTCCAAGAAGAAGGTGCTCATCGTCGCAGCGGTTTTGCTCGCCGGCGGTGCGGCCATCGCCGTCTCGGCGCCCGGTCAGCGCCTGCACGATCGAATGATGGATCGCTGGTCTCATGGCGGGCACGGCCCCGGCATGATGGGCGGCTTCATGGGTCTCGGCCGCGGCGAGATCACCCGGGCCGATTTTGACGCGAAGGTGCGAGAGCGGTTCGCCCGTTTCGACCTCAACAGCGACGGCGTCGTAGATGTCGCGGAGATCGAGGCAGCCCTCGCCAAGGGCGGTAAGCATCATCGTCGTGGCATGCGCGAGCGCCGCGCCGATCGTGGAGACGCCACCAAGGGCGAGAGCCGGCGTGATCGCTCCATGACCAAATCCGAATTCCTCGACGAGGTCCGCCGCCGCTTCGCTGTTGCGGATCTCGACAGCGACGGCCGGATCAGCGACGCCGATCTGCCGCCGAACATGCGCGGCCGCGATGCCCTCTCCCGCCTTTCGGGCGAGCAGGGCCGCATGATGCGCGGCCATCGCGGTGGCCCGCGCCTCGGCTTCCTGCGTGGCGCCAACGTCGACAAGGACGGCGGCATATCGCTCGACGAAGCCCTTCGCGTGGCCGGTGAGCGCTTCGACCGCATGGACCGCAACAAGGATGGCACGCTGGATCGCGCCGACCGGCAGGCCTTCGCCAAGGAAATGACCGACTATCGCGTGAAGCGCGTGCTGCATCGCTTCGGTGCAACCACGGATGGCAAGATCACGCGCGAGCAGGCCTTCAAGGTCGCCGGCGAAATGTTCGATCGCATGGATCGCAACAAGGACGGGACCATCTCGCGGGGCGAGCGCCCGCGCGGCTGGCATCGTCATCGCGGGCATGACGGCGAGCGTCATCACTGGCGCGGACGCGATCGCGGCGAGGAGCGCGCTCCGGACGTCGAGCCGAAGAAGATCTGACGACTGCCTCCGCTTCCGGCTGGGCAGCTTGGCGCCCAGCGCCGGAAGCGGACAACGAAAAGGCGAGGCACACATGCGCGCGCTGAGTTACACTCCTGAGGTGGGGACGACCGTAGGGAGCCGTGGCGTGACGCGCGTGCACGATAGCGGTCCAGGACCGGGCAACCGGCCGGGACCGGAAGCGGGGACGGCTGCCGAAGAGGCCGCCGTTCTCGCGCGTATTCGCGCCGGCGACAGCGCTGCCTTCCGCGTGCTGATCGATCGCCACACCGCGGTCTTGCTGGCTGTGGCGCGGCGCATGCTGAAGGTGGACGGCGATGCCGAGGACATCGTGCAGGAGGCGCTCGTGCGCGTCTGGCACCACGCCGGCACGCTGGAGCTCGGCCCTGGAGGTCTCAGGCCCTGGTTGAGGCGCGTGGTCACGAACCTTTGTCTCGACCACCTGCGCCGCCATCGCCTGACGAGTGTGGTCGCGGACGTCCCCGAGACACCCGAGCCACCCGAACAGAGCCGCGGGCTCGAGGAAGCGGATCTTTCCAAGCGCGTCAGCGAGGCACTGGACGCACTGCCCGAGCGCCAGCGCGTCGCGCTTACGCTGTTCCACTACGAGGGCTTGAGCCAGATCGAGGTGGGCGACATGCTCGGAATATCGGACGAGGCCGTCGAATCGCTCCTCGCGCGCGCCCGGCGGTCGTTGAAGGCGGCACTGAAAGATGAATGGCGGCAGTTGCTGCCGGACGAAGAGTAATAGGCACGAGAGGCGGGGCGCGACATGCGCCTCGAAGGAAGATGACGAGCGAGAAGAGGCTGGCCGAGCTTACGGCATTCGAGAACGTGCTCGACACGTTCGGCGGCAATCCGGCCCGCTGGCCGGCGGAGAGGCGCGGGCAGCTCATGAGCCTTGCAGCGGCCGATGCCGATGCGGCACGGTTGCTGCGTGAGGCCAAGGCCCTCGATGCCGTCCTCACGAAAGCTGCCGGCCCGCCGGTCGGCGACACGCGCGCGCTTGCGGATCGTATCGCCGCTGCGGTCGCCAATACCGCCCCCGGACAGCCGATGCGCACCGAGCACGGAGCGGATCAGCATCATGGTCCTTCGGGAAACACCTCGGGCGTGGTCATCGCATGGCCGCGCACCGGCGAGAGTTCGCGCATGACCGAGCAGGCGGCGGCACTTGCCGGATCGATGCCGCGTCGTGAACGCGTATCGGGGGGTTGGCGGACGGCGGCGCTTCTGGCCGCTTCGCTCATGCTTGGTCTCTTCGTCGGCGTGGCGGATCTCGTGCCGTCGAGCGTCTCCCAGATCGTCGCCGAAGCCACGACCGGCGACGTCAGCGCCTCCCAGGCGATCGCCTTCCTGAACGGCGAAGGACTTCTCGAGATGATCGAGGAGGAGTTCCTATGATCCTGAGGCCGCGAGAGACGCGGGTCGTACGGCGCGTGCCGAAATGGCTGCTTGCCGTGCTCGTCATCTCTCTGCTCATCAACGGCCTGGTTATTGGTGCCATTGCCTCGCGCTGGCAGTCGATGCACGCGGCAGTGCCGGCTCTCGGCTCTTCGTCGAACGCCCAGCTCTATGGTTTTGCCGTCACATTGCCGAAGGAGAGACGTCAGGAGGTCTGGAAAGCCGTGGAAGGAGATCGCAACGCGATCCGGCCCCTGCGCCAGACAGTTCATGCCGCGCGTGACGAGACGCGGAAAATCCTTCTGACGGAGCCCTTCGACGCAGCGGGCTATGCGGTTGCGCAGAAACGCCTGTTTGATGCCGAGCAGGAAATGCGCCTGCGCGCGCTCGACGTTATCCAAGCCATTGCCCAGCAACTCACCCCCCAGGAGCGCGCCGCTTTCGCTCGCTGGGAGGAGGATGACCGCACGCGGCGACGCGCTTTCTGGCGCGGTATGCGCGCCGAGGACGATAAGCGGCCGCAGAAGGAAATGGCGCCTGCCCGGAACTGAGACCGCGGCAGCTTAGATTGCACCTCGATGCGCGCGCCTGGGCCTACCGTGCGCCCCGCTTGACAATTCTGCGCTCCAGGCTCACCGACAGGCCGGATATTGGTAGTGCCGCGGGAGAGCGCCGTGAAACTCTCGGATTTCAAAGTCCTGACCTTCGACTGCTATGGAACGCTCATCGACTGGGAAAGTGGCATGATCGCTGCGCTCTCACCGCTGACTGAGCGCTTGCAGCCCACCCCGACGCGGAACCAGATCCTCGAGGCGCACAGCCGCATCGAGGCGATGCAGCAACTCGCAACCCCCACCAAACCCTACTCGGAGCTTCTCGCTGTCGTCTACAAGCGGCTCGCCGAGCACTGGGGCCTCTCGGTGAGCTGGCCGGAGTGCCTGACGTATGGCCGCTCCATCGCGGACTGGCCCGCATTTCCGGATTCGGCCGACGCCCTTCACTACCTCAAGCAGCACTTCAAGCTCGTGATCCTCTCGAATGTCGACAACGAGAGCTTCGCGCACTCCAATGCACGCCTCGGCGTCGCGTTCGATGCCATCTACACGGCCGCCGACATCGGATCGTACAAGCCGGCCGCGCGAAACTTCGAGTACATGCTCGATGACCTCGGCGCGCGGGGGATCGAGGCCTCGACAATCCTCCATGTCGCGGAAAGCCTCTTCCACGATCATGTACCGGCCAAGAGCATAGGCCTCGCATCGTGCTGGATTCATCGCCGGCATGGCGATGAAGGATTTGGCGCGACGCAACCGCCCGGTAGCATGCCGAAAACCGACTTCCGGTTCGAGAGCATGGCGGCACTCGCCGCAGCTCACGCCGTCGACTTCAGCGGCAACTGAAAGAGCCTTCCCGGCGCTCGATGCCCCGGAAAGGCTGTCAGGTCGAAGTTGCGGGAAGCATCAATCCGCTGATCGCGACCAGTGCCAAACACGCGCCATCAGGCACGTCTTCTGACAATAGCGCACGATCTACAGCGCGCCTGCAGCAATGGGGTGCCGCAGGCCTTCCCGCTTCAGCGGGCTGCCTAGTGACTGGCCTTTGAGCTCAGTCGGCTAATTTCATCCTTGAGTTTCAGTTTTTCGAGCTTGAGGCGGGTGATCTCCACATCAGTGGAGCCCGGCCTGCTCATCTCTTCCTCGATCCGGCGGTCTAGAAGCTTGTGCTTCTCAGAAAGCTCTGCGAGATGTGCGTGTAGCGCCATCAGGCCCTCCGTGTACGAGTTGACAGTTGAAAGTTTGCCACGGAACGCGGTCGTTGTCCAACCAGGGCGGCGTCAACTGGTGCAAAACCACGTGAGGATGGCGAATTAACGCTGAAGTGTTATGCACGTATTGCTTAGATACTTTCTACAACCTGTACAAAATCTTGCGCAGTCCAACTCACGGAACTGAATGGCCATGTCTGCAGACCGGATCCACCTTCATCGCGGCGATCTCCCCGCGGGGCTCACGTTCTCGGGCGCCGTGGCGATCGACACCGAGACGCTCGGCCTGAAGCCGCACCGCGATCGTCTCTGCCTCGTGCAACTTTCGGCCGGTGACGGCACGGCCCATCTTGTGCAGTTCGATGACAAGGACTGGTCCGCTCCGCGCCTCAAGACGCTGCTTACGGATCCGCGGATCACGAAGATCTTCCACTATGCCCGCTTCGATGTGGCGGTGCTGGAGCAGTATCTCGGCGTCGTTACGGGCCCCATCTACTGCACGAAAATCGCATCGAAGCTCGTGCGCACCTATACCGACCGCCATGGGCTCAAGGATCTTTGTAGTGAATTGCTCGGCGTCGAGCTTTCGAAGCAGCAGCAGAGCTCGGATTGGGCGGCGACCACGCTAAGCCCTCAGCAACTGGCCTACGCTGCCGCGGATGTCCTCCACCTCCATGAACTCAAGAAAGTGCTCGATGCCATGCTGGCTCGACAGGACCGCACGGTCCTCGCGGAGGCCTGCTTCTCGTTTCTCCCGACCCGGGCGAAGCTCGATCTCGCCGGCTTCGAGGACACTGATATTTTCAGCCATTGAAAGACTGTGGGTTATTCCGCTTTCGTTGTAACAACTTGCGAGCGGTCCCATTATCTCCCAGATTCACAGCCAGTGAATGCATCGGACGCGCTGCTTCGACAGGCTGGAGCCGGCGCATCAGCGGGTAAGCATGGCGACGACGATCGATCCACGCCGGGTGCGTGACCGGCCGGGCGGCTCTGCGCCGAGCGGAATGGGACGCGGCGGGCCGGAGAACGGGGCAGATCACGTGTCTGGCCTCGATCGTACGCGCGCGTTCGCCGTCGCGCGACGTCACAGCATCATGGTCCGCACGTTGCGGTTCGCTCTTCCGGCTTTCGCTTTCGGCGTACTCGGAATCTATGGCCTTACGACGTGGCGCCTCACCACGCTCAGAGCGAGCGGCGTCACGCTCGAGACCGTACGCATCTCGAATGACCATCTCATGATGGCCAACCCGAAGTATGCCGGCGCCGGCAAGGATGGCTCGCGTCATGCCGTCCGCGCGCGCTCGGCCGAGACGGATCTTCTCTCGCAGAAGCTCGTCAAGCTCACCGCCATCGAGGGCGAGCTTATGCAGTTGAGCGGCACCCAGATCGACCTCACCGCAACGCGTGGCACGTACGATCAGGAAACGGGCGTGCTCGAGCTGCACGAACAGATCGACGTCAAGTCGACCGATGGCATGACGGCGAAGCTGACCTCGGCGACCGTCTACACGAAAGAAAACCGCATCGTCTCGAACGAACCCATCACCGCAACGTCGACATCGGGAAGCATCCGCGCGAAGGCCATGGAGATGGCAACGCAACGCCGCGTCGCGACATTCACCGGCGATGTCGCCGTGCGCATGACGCCGCCACCTCCATCGGCCTATGCTGCTGCAAAGAAAGAAAAGCCTGCGAGCACTTCGCTCGGTCCGAGCTTTTCGTCCAACGAGCCCGTCGACATCACATCCGACAAGCTCACGGTCGACGATGAAAAGCGCACAGCCCAGTTCCGCACCAATGTCGTTGCCCGGCAAGGCACGGCAACGCTGCTCGCTCCAGAACTCGATGCAATCTATGCAGGCCGCGCCGCACTGCCGGGTGGCGCAGATGCCAAGTCGGCTGCGGGCGGCGAAGGCTCACGCCTGACGGACCTCAAGGCGCGCGGCGGCGTCGAGATGACACGCGACAACGACCGCGCCACCGCGACGACGCTGCACTACGACGCCGAAGCCCAGCGCACGACGCTCACCGGCCCCGTGGACATGACGTCCGGCATCGATCGCCGCGCAACCAGCGCCATGGCCGAGATCGATCACAGGGCCGACCGCATCACGCTCGATGGCGCCGTCGTGCTCTACCAGGGCAAGAACCTTCTGCGCGGCGAGCGCCTCGCGGTCGACCGTGCCAACGGGCGCGCCCGCCTCGATAGCCCTGCCGAAAGCGCCCGCGGCAATGGGCGCATCAACGTCATTCTCTACCGTACCGAAACCAACCCATCTCGTTCACGCTCATCGACGTCGGAAGCCAGCGACACAGGCGCGATCGGTGCCTTCCGCACGGACCCGAGCGCGCCGATGGACATCGACGCGGCAGCACTCGACTTCGACGAGCAACGTCGCAACGCGCACTTCACGGGTAACGTCGTCGCCAAGCAGGGCGAGTTCGTGATCCGCACGCCGAGCCTCATGGCACACTTCCAAGGGCAGACGTCCCTTCTTGCGGCCGCGCCCAAGGGCACCGATGCCGGCGGCGCATCGAGCCTCAAGAAGATCGAGGCACGCAATGGCGTGGTGGTCACCGGCAAGGACGGCCAGAAGGTGACGGGCGACTGGGCGGACTTCGATCCGGTCGGAAACTTTGCAACCGTGGGCGGGCGCGTCGTCGTGAACCAGGGCAAAAACGTCGTCGAAGGCTCGAAGCTCATCATGGATCTGACCTCGGGGCGGACGCGCTTTGAGACCGGTGGCGCTGACACCGTTGCGTCTGGGCCATCGGCGGAAAGCACCCTGCCCTGCGTCCCTGGGCAGACCTGCACCTCCAAACGGCGCGTGCGCGCCATTTTCTACCCAAAGGATGCCAAGGGCCTCCCCTCTCGACGCGAGCGCAATGCGGCTCCCGCACCCGCTACACCTGAGGCTACCCCCTCCCCCGCGGGACCAGGATCGCGCAATCCGAGCCAATCATCCTGGCAGTCCTCGACCACGCGGGCCCCTGCGACGGGGGCCCCGCAATGACCTCCAGCCGGCAGGCGCGCCCATGACCCGAAACGGTTGGCTGCAGCGGATCGGCCTCGGTCGACGCGCGAAGAGCAATGGCGCCCATCATGAGACCTACGAGGACCAGGAGGAGGAGGAGGCACAATTTTCTCCCGACGGCCACGACGGCTGGCTGACGGCCGCCGGCGTGCGCAAATCCTACAAGCGGCGCCTCGTCGTGCGTGGTGTCGATCTGGCCGTCCGCCGTGGCGAGGCCGTGGGTCTCCTTGGCCCCAATGGCGCCGGCAAGACGACCGTCTTCTACATGATCACGGGGCTGGTGCCGGCGGACGCCGGAACCATCACCATCAACGGTCAGAATGTGACCCGGCTGCCCATGTACCGCCGCGCCCGCCTCGGGATCGGCTATCTCCCGCAGGAGGCCTCGATCTTCCGAGGCCTGACGGTCGAGCAGAACATCATGGCCGTGCTCGAGCTCGTCGAGCCCAACCGGCGCCGGCGGAAAGAGCAGCTCGACGAGTTGCTGGAGGAGTTCAGGATCACCCGCCTCAGGAAAAGTCCGTCCATTGCCCTTTCGGGCGGCGAGCGGCGGCGCTGCGAGATCGCGCGGGCGCTGGCTTCGCGCCCCGTCTTCATGTTGCTGGACGAACCATTCGCCGGCATCGATCCCATTGCTGTCGGCGAGATTCAGCAATTGGTGCGTCACTTGACGCAACGCGGCCTGGGGGTACTGATCACCGATCACAACGTCCGCGAGACCCTGAGCCTCGTCGATCGAGCCTATGTCATTGCAGATGGTCAGGTTTTGACTCAGGGCAGTCCGTCCGAAATCATCGCCAACGAGGACGTCCGGCGAGTGTATCTGGGTGACATGTTCGGTTAACGGCTGCCTCAGATAGGAGCGCCCGGCCCGCCAAATTGGCCGCTTATCGCGCAATGCTGTTTACGATTCTGAGCTAGAGTGCCCTCAGTGATCACGCGTGGCGGCGTTCGAAGACCGCCGGCGTTCGAGTGATTTCCTGCGCGGTGTGAGGCATCGCGAGGTAGCGTCGGGGAAAGTTCGTATGGCGATTACGACGAAGCTAGAGCTCCGCCAGAGCCAGCAGCTCGTCATGACGCCGCAGCTGCAGCAGGCGATCAAGCTTTTGCAGCTCTCCAACCTTGAACTGAACGAGTTCGTCGACGCCGAGCTCGAGCGCAATCCACTGCTCGAGCGCGACGAGGAATACGAGCCATCGGCCAGCGCCGCCGAGGTCGCCTACGAAAAGGACAGCGGCGACGCCGGTGACGACGGCGATTTCGGCGATGGTGATGATGCCGGCCCCGGGCGCCTCGACCTGATCGCCGATACGACAGCCTCCGCCAACGATCTCGACGCGGACCGTGACGTCGCCTTCGCCGAGGAGAGCCCGCAGGACATTGCAGCGCTCCTGGCCGGTAGCACCTGGTCGAGTGCGCGCCAGCCTGCCATGCTCGGTGGCGAAGACGCCGATCTCGAATCTATCCTGACAAGCGAGATTTCTCTACGTGACCATCTTGCCAGTCAGCTTCATCTGGCGGTGAGCGATCCCGTCGAGCGCATGATTGGTGGCAACCTCATCGATCTCGTCGACGAT
>JAEYYJ010000317.1 GCA_023430845.1 Pseudomonadota bacterium | reverse complement strand
GGCTCCAGTCGCAGGAGGCGCCGAGACGCTTCAACTGATTGAGGATCGTGCCGCCCGACTGGGCTTTCCACTCCCAGACCTTCTCGATGAAGGTCTCGCGGCCGAGATCCTTGTACTGGATCTGCTTTTCGGCGAGTTGTCGGCTGACGACGAGTTGCGTCGCAATGCCGGCGTGATCCGTGCCCGGCTGCCAGAGAACATCCTTCCCCATCATCCGCTGATAGCGGCACAGAATATCCTGCAGCGTATTGTTGAGCGCGTGCCCGATGTGGAGCGAGCCTGTCACATTCGGCGGCGGAATGACGATGCAATAGGTTTCGGCCCCGGCGCGATCGGGCCGTCCCGCCTTGAAGGCGTCGGCTGTTTCCCAATCCGTGCTGACGCGCGCCTCGATCTCGGCGGGCGAATAGGTCTTCTCGAGCATGTCTGAGCCGTATCTTTGATCGTGAATTGAAGTGGCCGGTCCTACGCTTAGCCGCTGCTGCCTGTCAACGTAAGGGGCAGCCCCTGGAGCGGACCAGAACAGTGCTCAGTCCAAGGATGGGCTTGCGCGGGCTGACTGAGAGGTAGACCATAAGCATTCTAAACAAGCAAAATAAGGAGGAGCGTCATGGCGGGAGGGAAGGTCGTGCGGGTCCGGGTCGATCCCGAAAAGTGCCAGGGGCACAATCGCTGCAAGGCACTGGCGCCAGCGCTCTTCGAACTCGACGAGTATGGCAACTCCAAGGAAATCGGGGACGGTACCGTGCCCGAGGACCAGCTCGAAGCTGCCTATCTCGCGCGGGCGAACTGCCCCGAGATGGCCGTTGAAATCATCGAGGAATAGGGGTCGCTAGCCATGAACCAGGAAGCCGCTCCCCGAACACGCCCGCCGGTCACCGACTGGGCGACCGATTGGGATCACCTCGATCCCCAATGGCGCGACAATCCATTTCCCATCTGGGACGATCTGCGCGGCAAATGCCCGATCGCCCACACAGAGCGCTACCTCGGCGCCTACCTGCCGACGAGCTACGCCGCAGTGAAGGCCATTGCCTACGACACGAAGAATTTCTCCTCGCGGCGCGTGGTCGTGCGCGAGGTGCGCCCCGAGCCGCCCATGCCGTCGCCGCCGATCTCATCCGATCCGCCGCACCACAAGCCAGCGAAGCAGCTGCTTCTGCCGCCCTTCACGCCTGACGAAATGAAGAAGCTCGAACCGCGGGCGCGCGCCATCTGCAATGAGTTGATCGACAAGTTCATAGCCGACGGCCGTTGCGATGCGGCGCAGATGTACACGCGCCATATTCCGGTGCGCGTCATCGCCCACATGCTCGACGTGCCGGAGAGCGACGGCGACCAGTTCATTCAATGGATCCACGAGATCCTGGAGCTCGGCATCACCGACGACGACATCCTCATGAAGGCCGTGCACGAAATGAGCATGTACTTCGCGGGATACGTCGAAGCGCGGACGAAGAAGCCGGGTGACGATCTCATCAGCCGCATCATCATGGCGCGGCAGGATGGCCAGCCACTGCCGCCGCAGGAAGTGCTGGGCATGATCCGCCTGCTCCTGATCGCAGGGATCGACACGACGTGGAGCGGTATCGGTTCGAGCCTCTGGCATCTCGCGAAGACGCCCGCGGATCGTGAGCGGCTCATTGCGGAGGCGCAGCTCATGCCGACGGCCATCGAGGAATTCCTGCGCGCCTATGCGCCCGTCACCATGGCGCGTGAGGTGGTGCAGGATACGGTCATCGAGGGTTGTCCGATCAAGAAAGGCAACATGGTGCTGCTGTCGTTCCCGGCGGCAAATCGCGATCCGGCGATGTTCCCCGACCCCGACAAGGTGATCATCGACCGCCAGGAGAACCGCCATTCAGCCTTTGGCCTCGGCATTCATCGCTGCGTCGGGTCGAACCTCGCGCGTCTGGAGATGACGGTGGCCATCGAGGAATGGCTGAAGCGCATCCCGGAATTCCGCCTCGATCCGGCAATTCCCGTTACCTGGTCGGAGGGAACCGTGCGTGGGCCGCGCCAGCTTCCATTCATCTTCGGCTGAGGCGGCGGGGATAAATTCAATGTGAGTTCCGGGGGTGGCACGCCATTGCTAGCGTGTCGCCTCGTCAGGAGCAGAGCAGGAGGACGCGGGTGGCGCTTGCCGATGCCGAAGGACGGACTGAAGCGGTTGTACGCGAGAAGGCCAAGTTTCAGGATCCGGATTGGACTGTACGTGGCGAGCGTCGGGCGAGCGTTGAATTGGAGACGCTGCACACTCTCTGGTTCAACACCGGCACGCTCTGCAACATCACCTGCCGCAACTGCTACATCGAATCGAGCCCGACCAACGATCGCCTCGTCTATCTGACGGCCGACGAGGTGCGTGGCTTTCTCGACGAGATCGCGCGGGACGATCTCGGCACCATCGAGATCGGCTTTACGGGTGGCGAGCCGTTCATGAACCCCGATATCATTCCGATGCTCGACGCGGCACTCGCCGGCGGCTTTCGGGTTCTTGTGCTGACCAATGGCTTGCAGCCCATGCTGCGCCCCCGCCTCAAGAAGGGGCTTCTCAAACTGCGGACGGCCTACGGCGATCGCCTCACCGTGCGCGTCAGTCTCGATCACTACGCGCGCCAATTTCACGAGGCTGAGCGCGGACCGCGCACGTTCGCGAAATCGCTGGAAGCCATCGATTGGCTGTCGCGGGAAGGTTTCAGGACGGCTGTTGCTGGCCGTACGTGCTGGAACGAGTCTGAGGGCGACATGCGTGTCGGCTATGCGGCACTGATCGCGGAGCGAGGGTGGCAGATAGATCCGGAGGATCCGCACGCATTAGTGCTGCTACCCGAGATGGACGGCAGCCATGATGTGCCCGAAATCAGCGTTGGATGTTGGCAGATCCTCGGCAAAAAGCCCGGCGACCTCATGTGCGCGAAGAGCCGCATGATTGTGAAGCGGAAGGGCGAGGCGCGGCCCTCCGTGGTGCCCTGTACGCTGCTGCCCTACGAGCGTGCCTTCGAGATGGGGGCAACGCTCGGAGATGCCGCACGGGCCGTCGGCGGCATGTTCGAGAATGGCAGCGTCAAACTCTGCCATCCGCACTGCGCGAAGTTCTGCGCGCTCGGCGGCGGAAGCTGTTCTTGATTTAATTTCTGTGGGACGGCCTACCGGCCGGCGCGCAGTCGCGCGCACAGGAAGGGGTGCTATCGGTGCTATGCTGGCGGCGGTAATGCGGACAGGTCGCATCGAAAGCCCCGTCGCGTCGGAGGCGCGAAGGCCGTAGAGTGCTTCGCGCCGAACAGGAGGGGGATATGAGCGAGGCCACGCGCCAACAGCGCCGACGGGAGATCCGCGACCGGGTCAAGGCCGGCCGTCAGCTCATGGGCAAGGGCCTGCCTCTGCAACCCAAGACGTCGGAGATCCTGGCGATCGCGCAGGTCGTGAAAGCCAAGCTCGACGAGGCCGACAATCCGCGACGCGCGAGCGAGGCGGCGGAGCTTGCGCAGACACTGGCGGAGACGTCACTCGCAGCACGCCCACCGACGCAGCAGAAGGTCGCCTGCACGCGAGGCTGCGCCTACTGCTGTCATACGTTCGTCGCGATCACGCCGCCGGAAGCTTTCCGGCTCGCAGCGGCTGTACGGAGTGGCCATGCCGCCAGCATGTCCCCAGACGTCATCAGGGAGCGAGGCCGCGCACTGATCGGCATCAGCCCCGAGGCGCGCATTGGCGGCAAGCTCCCGTGTCCGCTGCTCGTCGATGGTGGCTGCTCTGTATATCGCTTTCGTCCGCTGGTCTGCCGACAGGCAACCTCGCTCGACGTCGACATATGCATCGACGAGTTCGAGGGGCGCAATCTCGCGGCGCGCATTCCCATCTCGGGCGTTCATCTTCAGCACGCAAGCAACGCGCACATCACGTTGCTCGGCGCCATGCGGGCTTCGGGTTTCGCGACAGATGCCTTGGAGCTCGCGGCCGCATTAGATGCGGCATTGGCCGAGCCGGATGCAGAGGCCCGCTGGCTTGGCGGCGAGGATGTATTCAAGAACGTGCCACGGCAGGTCACGCGAGAAACGCGCCTCGAGCACGCAATCAGCCACGTCGCAGACGCGCTCGCGGCATAGGAGCCCGCGCACCGGCGGGCTCCCGCGCGTAAAGTGTGTCCGCGGTCTATTTCTTGACGAGGGCGTCGCGGATTTCCCTGAGATACTGCTCGGAAGCCGGCGGTGGTGGCGGCGGCTCGGCAGCCTTTTCCTTCTCGAAGCGGGCGCGGAGCATATTAATGCCCTTGACGAGCATGAAGACCGCCCATGCCACGATAAGGAAACTGATGACGTTATTGAGGAAGACGCCGATGTTCATCGTCACGGCTTCCTTGCCTTCGGCGGCGGCGCGGAGCGGGATCTTGATATCGGAGAAATCGACGCCGCCGATCAACATGCCGATCGGCGGCATGATGACATCCTTCACGAGCGACTGCACGATGGTGCCGAACGCGCCACCGATGATGATACCGATGGCCATGTCGAGGACATTGCCCTTGAGGGCGAATTCCCGGAACTCGTCGAGGATCTTCTTCATGGATGGGTGCTCCGCGTTGGCCCATGTGGCGAGGGCGCCAATATGAAAGTCTTCCGACCTCTTGAAAGGGCGCCGGCGGGCAAAACAGTCTTTCCTGCCGGTGCTCGACTCACCCCGGCACGATAGGGGCGGAACTGCAAGAAGGCAAAGGGGTGCACGCGGAGCATTCGCGGGACAGCACCGCGCGTCTTAGCCTAAGTTCTAAGCTAGAACTTCAAGGGCTCGGTTGCGCGTCCTGCGGGGGCAAAGCAAGATGGCCCGAGATGGCCAGTTAGAGTGGCCGGGCTGTCTTTCGAGAGCAGGGCGCCTGAATGATCGAAGCCTGGCAGGTCCTGACGCTGGCGCTGGGCTATGTCGGCCTGCTCTTTGCCGTGGCCTGGTTCGGCGACCGTGTGATCCGCTCGCGGAAGGGTGGCAGCGGCCGACCGGTCACCTATGCCCTGTCGCTGGCGGTCTACTGCACGTCCTGGACGTTCTTCGGCAGCGTCGGGCTCTCCGCGTCCAGCGGCTATGATTTCATTCCGGTCTATCTCGGACCGATCCTGATGTTCGTGTTCGGCGTCCCGCTGATCCTGCGCATCGTTCGGATTGCAAAGAGTCAGAATCTGACGTCCGTCGCCGACTTCATTGCCGCACGTTACGGCAAGAGCCACGAGGTTGCGGCGATCGCGACCATCGTCTCGGTGCTGGGCGC
>JAEYYJ010000206.1 GCA_023430845.1 Pseudomonadota bacterium | reverse complement strand
CCGATCTCGATCATGTCGATGACGGGAATGCGCACGGGGAGGCCACTGCCCTGGCGGAACTCGTGCACGCGCGCGACTTCCATGAAGTACTTCTTGACGGCCTGGCCATCCTTGACCAGCGCGCCTTTTGCTGTGGTGCCGCCCATGTCGAACGAGAGGAGGTTCGGCAGCTTGAGCGAGCGGCCATGATGCGCGCTCATGAGGGCGCCCGCAGCGGGACCGGACTCGAGCGCGCGCACGGGATAGCGGCGCGCGGCGTCGGTGGTGAGCGTGCCGCCGCTCGATCCCATGATGTAGAGGCGGCCACCGAAACCCGAATTTGCGAGACCATCCTCGAGCCGCTTCACGTAGCGGTCGAACATGGGCTGTGTGAAGGCGTTGACGGTCGTCGTCGTCCAGCGCTCGAACTCGCGCATGTTGGGGAATACGTCGGCCGAGGCAGAGACCGTGAGATCGGGCGCGGCCTCGCGCAGGATCGCGGCGGCGCGCTCTTCATGCGCAGGATTGGCGTAAGCATGGAGGAAGCAGACGGCGATGGCTTCGACGCCCATGTCGCGGAACTGCTGCGCGGCGGCGCGGACGCCGGTCTCGTCGAGCGGTTGTTCGACGCTGCCGTCATAGCGCACGCGCTCGGCGACTTCGATGCGGAGGCGGCGGGGAACGAGGGGTGGCGGGTACTTGATGCGCAGGTCGAACAGGTCGTAGCGGCGCTCGGGCCCCATATCCATGATGTCGCCGAAACCGGCCGTGACGAGCATCCCCGTGACGGCACCGCGGCGCTCGATGACGGCGTTGGTCACCAGGGTCGTGCCGTGCACGATGTCGGCGATGGCGCCAATGTCGATGCCGTTCTCGGCAACGAGGGTGGCAACGCCCGCCAGCACGGCCTCGGAAGGGTCGTGTGGGGTGGTGAGCCGCTTGTGGATCGCCATTCGGCCGCCGGTGGCGTTGCTCAAGGCGAAATCAGTGAAGGTGCCGCCGATGTCGACGCCGATCCGGTACATTCCAGCCCTTTCAATGCTCTGTTGCGCCGGAAGATTTGCATGCCTTGATGCTTCTGGGAACTGGCGCAAAGCGCGCAGGGGTACGATGGCGGCGCGGGTGGCTTGTCAGGCCGGATACCGGGTCGTAGCCTTCGTCCGAGAACGAAACGCGTGCGGAGGATGTCATGCAGAAGCGTAAGCTCGGGCGGAGCGGGCTGGAGATTGCCCCGCTTGTTTTTGGCGGCAATGTATTCGGCTGGACGGTCGACGAGAAGGGATCGTTCGCGCTGCTGGATGCCTTTGTCGATGCGGGTTTCAACTGCGTCGATACGGCGGACGTCTATTCGAAATGGGCGGCGGGAAACAAGGGCGGCGAGAGCGAGACGATCATCGGCAAGTGGTTCAAGGCCAGCGGCAAGCGGGACAAAGTCATCCTCGCGACGAAGTGCGGAATGGAGATGGCGCCGGACAAGAAGGGGCTGTCGAAGGCTTACATCGTGCAGGCCGTCGAGGCATCGCTGAAGCGCCTACAGACGGACGTGATCGACCTCTACCAGTCGCATCGCGACGATCCGGATACGGCGCTGGAAGAGACGATGGAGGCCCATGCCGCGCTCATCAAAGCGGGGAAGGTGCGCGCCGTCGGGGCGTCGAACTACAGCGCGGATCGCCTGAAGGCGGCGCTGGCGGCGAGCGCGAAGTCTGGCATCCCGCGCTACGAGACGCTGCAGCCGAACTACAATCTCGCGGATCGCGGCGAGTTCGAGGGGGCGCTGCAGGATCTGTGCGTCGCCGAGGGGATCAGCGTCATCCCGTACTACTCGCTGGCGAGCGGCTTTCTTACGGGCAAGTATCGCTCGGAGGCCGATCTCGGGCAGAGCGCACGTGGTGGTGGGGTGAAAAAGCATCTGACACCACGCGGCTTCGGCATCCTGAAGGCGCTCGACTCTGTTGCGGCGGCTCATGGTGCCACGCCGGCACAGGTGGCACTGGCCTGGATGCTCGCGCAGCCGGCGATCGCGGCGCCGATCGCGAGCGCGACGTCGACGGCGCAGCTCGCCGACATCCTGAAGTGCGCGGAGCTGAAGCTTAGCGCTGACGAGCTGGCCGCGCTCAGCAAGGCGAGTTCCTGAGCTGCGTAGGCGGTGATGGAGGGCAATGAGAAAGGGGGCTTCCGCTGGAAGCCCCCTCGTCATTTGTACGCTGCGCTGCGGCTCACTTGTCGAGCCAGGCATGCTCCATGCGCCAGCTGTTGTAGAGCGAGTTGATGTGGCTGGTGACGCCCTTCACGTGCGGTGCCCAGCAGGTCGCGGCCTTGTTGTGCAGGATGATCGGGCGGGCCACGTCCTCGACGATCTTGCGCTCGGCCTGCCATAGGATCTGCTTACGCTTTGCCGGATCCGTCTCGCGAGATTGGGCGAAGATGAGCTCGTCGACCTCCTTGTTGCAGTAGCCGGTATAGTTGCGCTCGGAGGCGCAGCTGAAGTTCTCGACGAGGCCGACATCGGGATCGTCGACGCCGACGCCGGTCGTATTGAGGCCGACGGCATAGTCCTTGCGCGTGATCTTGGCGTGCCAGAGCGGCGTATCGACGTTCTCCAGCTCACCCTCGATGTAGACCGCTTTCAACTGGTCGATGAAGATGACGGCCGGATCGCGATAGAGCGGGATGTTGCGCGTCGCAACCTTGACTTTCAGCGGCTTCGCCGCGCTGTAGCCGAGCTCCTCCATGATCTTGCGAGCCTGGGCGAGATCCTTGGAGCGATCTGGGTTGTAGCCCGGCAGCTTGGCGAGCTCCTCGGGCGGCATGGACCATATGCCCTCGGGCCCTGGCAGCATGACAGCACCGATCGACGCTTTGCCTTCGGCAAGGATCGTGTTGAAGGCAGCCCTGTCGATGGCGAGTGCCATGGCGAGGCGAATCTTCGCATTGTCGAAGGGCGGCGCCGACGAGTTCACGATCATGTTGATCGTGTTGTTCGAGGGTACGAATTGACAGACAGACTTGGGTGCCTTGGCCTCGACGTCTTTCAGGCCGGCAACCGTGACGTCGGAAACGAATGTGAGGTCGACCTCACCGGCGATGAAGGCGAGGACACGCGTCGAGCGATTGTTGATGATCCGGTATTCGATGCCATCGAGACGCGGGAAGCCCTTCTTCCAGTAATCGGCGTTTTTCGTGAGCTTGATCGAGTCGCCGCGCTTCATCTCGGTGAATTTGAACGGTCCGGTGCCGACCGGGTTCACGCGCATCTGCTTCTGCTCGATATGGCAGGGGTACACGGGCGTGTAGCCCGACGCGAGCAGGGCGAGGAAGCTCGGCTGCGGAGCGTTCAGCTCGAAGGTGACCTCATGGTCGCCCTTGGTCGTGACCTGCTTGAGGTTGTGATACCAGATCTTGCGCGGATTCTTTCGGAGGTCGTCGTTCTTCACGAGGCCCGAGATCATGTCGAACGTACATTTGACGTCGTTCGCGGTGAACGGTTTGCCGTCGTGCCACTTGACGCCCTGCTCGAGTTGGAAGGTCAGCTTGGTCTTGCTGTCGTCCCAGGCCCAGCTCTTGCCGAGGTCGGGAACGATCGTGTCGAGGTTCGCTTCGAGCTTGGTCTGGTCGAACAGGACGAGGTTGTTGAACACGGGCATAAACGGGAAGACCGTCGAGATCGTCGCCTCTTCATGGATGGAGGCGCTCGGGGGCTGGTCCCAGACGTAGGATTTGAGGATGCCGCCTTGCTTCTGAGCATGGGCAGCGGGCGCGAAAAGGAGCGTAGCGACGGCGAGCGCGCACGCCCCCCCTCTGTATAGTGTCATAGTGGCGTTCTCCCAGATTCCGATCTGACGTCGGCCGTCGCGGCGTTCAATTCAGGCGAGCCCGCGCGGTAACTGAAACATATCACGCTATGGGCACACGCCAACACCTTGAGCCCTGCGTTGACGGGGCCCCGTGCTGCATTATGCTTCCCGGGAGCTGGCCGGGAGGTCGGCCAAGGCATTCAGTCCTGGGATAGATTCCGCATGAGCCATGCCGTTGATCCGATCACGGTCTCCGTGATCCAGCACCGACTACGCGCCATCGTCGAGGAGATGGGGGAGGCGATGCTGCGCACGTCCTACTCGCAGATCCTGAACTCCAGTCGCGATTTCTCGACGGCGCTGTGTGATCCGCAGGGACGGCTCGTTGCGCAGGCCGAGCATGTGCCAATCCATGTGGGTGCGCTGCCGTTCGCGGCGAAGTCCGTCCATGAATTCTTCAAGGGCACGATCCGGCCCGGCGATGTCTATCTGCTGAACGATCCCTATCGGGGTGGCAATCATTTGCCTGACCTCACGGCGTTCGTGCCGGTGTTCGATGGCGACAAGCTCGTCTACTGGGCGATCAATCGCTCGCATCAGAGCGACATCGGCGGCGCGACGCATGGTGCGTACAATGCGAGCGCCAAGGAGATCTTCCAGGAAGGCATCCGCGTTCCGCCGCTGAAGCTCTACGACCAGGGTGTGCGGCGCGAGGACGTCTACGAGATGATCGTCCTCAATGTGCGTCATCCGCGCGATTTCCGCGGCGATCTTGCGGCCATGATCGGGTCGGCGCGGCTCGGCGAGCGGCGCATGAGCGAACTCATTCGCGAATTCGGCTCCGAGCAGTCGGCGGCGGCGGTCGAGGCTGTGCTGGACGGTGCCGAGCGGCAGGTGCGCGCAATCATCTCCGAGTGGAAGGATGGCGTGTACGAGGGCGAGGCCTTCCTCGATGATGACGGGCATCAGTTCAAAGATGTGTACATCCGCGCACGCGTGACCAAGCGGGGGAGCGATCTCGACGTCGATCTCACGGACAGCCATCCGCAGGTCACGGGTTTCATCAACTCGTCCTATGCGAACACGCATTCGGCGGTGGTGGTGGCGCTGGCGTATCTCATCGATCCCGACACGCCGAAGAACGATGGCGC
>JAEYYJ010000136.1 GCA_023430845.1 Pseudomonadota bacterium | reverse complement strand
AATCAAGGCGCCAGCGTCTCGCGCGGCATGGGCGGTGCGTCGGGATCGTGCTCGCGCTCGCGATCGCTTGCCAGCTCCCTGACCTGATCCTTGCCGTAAATGTCAGGACGGAAGTTCAGGCGACCATCCTCCTCGACCCATGCCGTGACGTAGACGAATGCAACCGGAATGGTTCGTGCAAGGGTGATGTCAACGGGCTGGCCACCCTGAAGGATTTCCTCGACGCGCTGTCGGCTCATGTTCGGCTCGTCGCGCGCGATCCATGCCGCGAGATCAAAGACGTCCTGCACACGCACGCAGCCCGCGCTGAACGCACGGGAGCTCTGTTGGAAGAGCTGCTTCATGGGCGTGTCATGCATGTAGACGCCCTCGCTGTTCGGCATGTCGATGCGCACGAGACCGAGCGCGTTGTGCGGGCCCGGATCCTGGCGGAAGCGCAGGTTCTTCGCATCGACTGTCCGCCAGTCGACGTTCGTCACGTCGATCTCAGGTCCGACGAAGCTGCCAGTCAGAACGCGGATGTGCTCCTTCTGGAGATAGTCCGGCTCCTTGACGAGCCTCGGAATGACATCGAGGTTGGCGATGCTCTCCGGCACGCGCCAGAACGGGAAGAAATTGAGCGCGCGAATGTTCGCCGTAACGACGGGCGTCTGGCGATCGGGCTTGCCGGCGATCACGCGATGGCGCGCCTCGACGACATTTCGCGAGACGGCTTCGAGCTGAAAGCCCGGCGAGTTCACGAGGACGTAACGATCATCCAGCTTGAGCGCGAGCAGATCGCGGATGCGATTGTAGTTCATGCGCAACTGTGCGAGCCGCGCAGCCGGCGGCACATTCAGTTGCTGCAGAGTCGGGCGGTCGACGCGGCCGCTGACACGCAGACCGTGGCGGCTTTGGAAACGGCGGAGACCAGCCTCCATCTCTCCGTCAAGAGTGAGCGTGCGATATCCGCGCTCCGGCCGCACGTCGCCCCATAGAACGAGAACGCGCCGCACCATCGGGATGCGCTCGTCCTCGTCGCCCGGGCGGATCATACGCGTGCCGGGAATGGTCGGCCAGCCGCCGTCGGCGACGACGCGCTCCACACGGCTGATGGCATCCGAAATGGCGGAGAGCATTTCCTGCGAGCGGAGCGGCATCGTGCCCTCGCGCAGGTCGTCGAGCGCGTCGGCCTGGTTCGACGGGCGTGGGCGGCGGTCGCGCTGGCCTGGATCGCTGAAGGAAGCGAAGCCGGGCAGTTGCTGCCACCATTCCTGAGCCTGAGCCTTGGCACCGAACAGACCGGCGGCGAGCCCAAGGCCCGCGGCGAGAGTCTGCCTGCGCGTCAGATTCTTAGATTCGGCAACCGCCCCGTGGGCGGTGCCCCCCTTACCCCGTGCTTTTGTCATCTTGTGCTCACGATCGGTGTTCTAAGAGCCGGCCGACCTGCCGGACGCTGTGCACGCAACGGCACCGTCCCGTTGATCCGCATAGATGCGCTTTGCGGCAGCAGCAAGGTTGCGTGTTCATCATTGCCCGGACCTATATCTGATTTCAGGGCCTGCGGCCAAACCACGCCCCATCACTGTCGCGTGAGTAACGTACGGATTCGCGCCAGGGTTTCCCGATGGCAACACTGCTGCCCCGCGCCGATGGAGACCTCGACAGGAGATTGGGACTTGGCCTAGTATCCCGGCGCGGATTGGGCTGCTTAGGGGCAAGCCATGCGGCGTGGGCGTTGTGCGGAGAAGCCGGCTCGGGCTTCTACGAAGGTCGGATTTCGCTGCCGGGCGGCTCTGCTGGTCCTGGGGTTCGCACCATTTCTCCTCCAATCTCAGCCGTCCATGGCGGTCGACTTGCTCCCCTGCGAGGCGCCGGGGGCGCTGGTGAGCTTCGAATCGCCATTGCGTGCCCTTGGGCGGGCCGTCGAGCGCGGAGGCGCTATCCGTGTCGTGGCGCTCGGCTCGTCATCGACCGAGGGAACAGGCGCCTCCTCGAAGCAGGCGACCTACCCGGCTCGCTTCGATCAGGAGATGGACCGGCGCTTTCCGGGCAAGGACTTCCAAGTCGTCAATCTCGGCAAAGGCGGCGAGCTTGCCAAAGACATGCTCGAGCGCCTCGTTCGCGATGTGATTCCGACGCGACCGGCCCTCGTCCTGTGGCAGACGGGCGTCAACGACGCGATCACCGGTGTCAATGTCGCGGAGTTTCGCCGGATCCTCGTGAGCGGCATCGCCGCCCTGAAGGCGGCGGGGATCGAAGTCGTGCTGGTCGATCCCCAGTTCTATCCGCGGGCGGCGAATGTTCCGAGTTATGCGGATTACGTGACCATTACGCGGAGCGTCGCTCGCGAGCAGGGCGTGCCGGTTTTCCGCCGGTATGCGATCATGCAGCATTTGATCGCCAGCGGTCAGCACTCGGTCGATGCGCTGTTGTGGAAGGATAAATTCCACATGAACGACACGTCGTACGCGTGTCTCGCCGAGCTGATGGCGAAGGCCGTCGAAGGGGAAATCCGGCGCCCTGCCGCGCCGGTGATCTCGGCAGGGGTGCCCCCCATGCCGCTCAGCGGTTGGTCGTCGACCACGGCCTACTGAGCGGCGATCAGGCGCTTTCGGCGCTTACCAGTGATGGCGCCAGATATAGCCGTGATGCTCCGCGTGCCAGCGGCGCTGGTTCCAGTTCTTGCGCGGATGCCCCCAGGCCTGGAAGTAGGGTGGGCGGATGTCGATCCAATCGTGGTAGTGGGCTAGCTGGCGTGCGCGAACATAGCCGCCCGGCGACCAGTACCTGGAATTGTAATACGGATAGTAGCCGCGCGGGCTGTACCGGTAGGCGTACTTATCAACGGGGAAGGCGTACCGGTCGTACTCCTTGACGACCTTCCGGGCAACGCTCCGCTTGCTGCGATCCTTCATGCCGTCCGCTGCCGCTTCCTGCAGCGGGGCCGCACTGAAACCGGCCACGGCGACGAGCCCCAGCAGCGACATCGTCCAGCGCATTATCGATCTCCTCAAGCGGCAGCCGCCGCCCTGCGGGCAGCGAATCACGGCACCTGCGAACAAGCTTATACCGAACCGTCAATCGCTGTGCGTATCATGTGCACAAATGCTGAATTTTGCACTTTCAGTGTCACGCTGATGCCGCAATACCCGCCGACAGGAGAAGCCATTCGGGACAGGTTAATGGCTGCGGTTGCCCACGTGGCGGCAGCTATGCCGCCCAGTTTCTGAGGGGGATGGCATGCAGACGAGGATGCTGAGTGTCGGGGCGGCCGCGGCCGCCATCGTGTTCCTCCTGGGGGTCGCCGTGCCGTTCGGCAAGGTGATGGCGATCGAACCGCGCGCCGACGAGAAATCGCGGCTCAAGGCCTGCGAGAAGTCCCTCTGCCAGGTGGTCGTCTCGAAGAAACCGGCGAGCGGTGATCTGCAGTGCCCGCTCAGCAAGGTCTGGTCGAAGAAGACCATGAAGGAAGGCTCGGCCAAGAAGCTGCGCTGGGGCTTCGGCGCCGCCAAGTGCGAAGTCGATCTCAAAGTGCCGCGCGATATGATCGTCGGAGCGCTTTCCGCCGAGGAGATAAAGGTTACGCTGCCGACGCACACGGTCGATTGCGAGGTCGAGCGTGAAAACTCGGTCGACAAGGCGGAGATCACGCTGGCTCCCATCATCGAGTTCAAGAAAGGCAAGGCAAGGAAGATCTGGGTCAACGTCACAGACATCAAGGCGCCGGGCGTGATCAAGGGCGTGGTGTGGTCGGCGGCCCAGCTCGAGGATTCGCTCGGGATCTTTCACCGCCGGATGATCAAGTCGGTAAACAAGTTCCTTACCGAGCAATGTCCGAAAGTCGTTGCCGGGGGTTGACCTCCGGCCTCAATCGGCGAAAAAACCTGCGCATGCTGCAGTGCCACCATACGGATGGTGCAGTACAACATGTATTCCAGCGAGCAGGGGTAACACGCCGCGATGATCGACTACGTTTCGAAGGACCAGCTCAAAGTGGCGAAGGTCCTCGCCGACTTCGTCGATCAGGAAGCGCTGCCGGGTACCGGCATCGAGCCCGCAAGTTTCTGGACCGGTCTCGAACGCATCGTAACGACGCTCGGTCCTGACAACCGCGCACTCGTCGCCAAGCGGGGCGCTTTGCAGGGTGAGATCGACGCTTGGCATAAGGCCAGGCGCCGTCAGCCGCACGATCCCGCAGCCTACCGATCCTTTCTCGAGCGCATCGGCTATCTGGTGCCGGAGGGGCCTGACTTCACCATCGATACGGCAGGCGTCGACGCCGAGATCGCGACAATGGCCGGGCCGCAGCTCGTGGTGCCGGTGAGCAGCGCGCGCATGGCGCTCAATGCCG
>JAEYYJ010000127.1 GCA_023430845.1 Pseudomonadota bacterium | reverse complement strand
TCCGTGAGCCGTGAGGATACGGCTGCGGCCATAGCCGCGCGCGCTGCCGAGGTTTTGGAGGCGGATGATGCACCGCGCCTGCGCCGCGTGCTCAATCTCACCGGCACGGTGCTGCATACAAATCTCGGGCGGGCCATCCTTGCAGAGGAAGCCGTCGAGGCCGCGGCCAACGCGATGCGCGCGCCCGCCGCGCTGGAGTTCGATCTGGAGAGCGGCAGCCGCGGCGAGCGCGACGACATCGTGCGCGGGCTCATTTGCGAGCTGACCGGCGCCGAGGATGCGATCCTCGTCAACAACAATGCCGCGGCGATCCTGCTGGTGCTCAACACGCTGGCGCCTGGGCGCGAAAGCATTGTCTCGCGCGGCGAACTCATCGAGATCGGCGGCAGCTTCCGCATGCCGGATATCATGGCGCGCGCAGGCACGCGATTGCGCGAGATCGGCACTACGAACCGCACGCATCTGCACGACTACGCCGACGCGATCGGTCCCGAGACGGCCCTGCTGCTCAAGGTGCATACGTCCAACTATCTGGTCCAGGGTTTCACCAAGGAAGTCGGTACGGACGAGCTTGCCGTGCTGGCGCGCGAGAAGAACCTGCCGCTCGTCGATGATCTCGGCTCGGGTACATTGATCGACCTCGCCAAGTACGGACTTCGACGTGAGCGAACCGTGCAGGATGCGCTGAACGATGGCGCCGACCTCGTGACGTTCTCGGGCGACAAGCTGCTCGGTGGACCGCAGGCAGGCTTCATCGTCGGTCGTCGTGGTCTCGTGCGCGCCTGCGCGAAAAATCCGATCAAGCGTGCCGTTCGCCTCGACAAGATCCGCCTCGCCGCGCTCGAAGCCACGCTCAAGCTCTATCGCGATCCCGATCGTCTGCCCGAGCGCCTGCCGACGCTGCGCTTCCTAACGCGTCCGCTCGACGAGATTCGCGCGCAGGCCGAGCGTGTGGTGGGGCCGGCGGCGCGTACGCTCGGCGATGACTTCGAGATTGCCTGCTGCGCCTGCACGAGCCAGATCGGATCGGGTGCGCTGCCGCTCGAGACCATTCCGAGTGCCGGCCTTTCCATCGCGCCGCGCGCGAAGAAGCAATCCGGGCGACAGCTCGATGCCCTGGCTTCGGCCTTCCGGGGGTTGCCCATTCCGGTCATTGGCCACATCGAGAAGGGAGCGCTGATCCTCGATTTCCGATGTCTCGACGACGAGACGGCTTTCGTCGAACAACTCGAGAAACTGTCGTTTGCGCGTCATGAAACCGAGGCCGAGCCGTGAAGTTGCTCGGTCTGACATTCGGTCGCAACAAACCCGAGCAAGCGTCGCCGGTTGCCGATCCGCTTCGCGAAGCCGGCGCATTTTTCGCCGCCGAGGAATATGAAGCGGCGATCGCCATGTGGCTGCCGCTCGCGCAGGCTGGCGAGGCCGAGGCGCAGCACGGCCTCGCGACCTGCCTCATGCAGGGGCTCGGCGCACCTGCGGATCAGGCGACGGGCACGAAGTGGCTTCTGGCGGCTGCGGTGCAAGGTCATGCATCCTCACAGCGCGATATCGCCGAGGCTTACCTCAAGGGTGAGGGCGTTCCGCAAAGCGACGTCGATGCCGAGCAGTGGTATCGCCGCGCGGCCGAGCAGAGTGATGCGGCCGCACAGGATATGCTCTCATGGCTGCTCGCCAACGAGGACGGGCGCACGCCCGATTATGCCGAGTCCCTCAAGTGGGCGCGCGCCGCCGCCGATCAGGGCATCGCGGCCTCGATGACGCGCATTGGTTTGTTTCATCACAACGCCCTTGGCGTCGCGCGTGATCCGAACGAAGCCATCGTATGGTGGCGCAAGGCAGCCGCGCTCGGAGATGCCGATGGGCAGGCGATGCTCGGCGCGGCGCATCATATCGGCCAGGGTGTGCCGAAGGATCGTGTGAAAGCATATGCCTGGCTCATGCGCGCGCGCTGGGGGGGCAGCAAGCTCGCCGAGCGTTTTCTGAGTCCCGTCTTTGCCACCTTGTCGCCGGCCGAGATCGAAGCCGGCAAGGAGCTGGCGCGGCGCCTCCCTGAAGCGGAGGCCGCACCATGATCATCGGTACCGCCGGCCACATCGACCACGGTAAGACAAGCCTCGTGCGCGCGCTGACAGGCGTCGATACCGACCGCCTGAAGGAGGAGCAGCGTCGCGGCATTACCATCGAACTCGGTTTTGCTTATCTGCCGCGCCCGTCGGGAGACATCATCGGTTTCGTCGATGTGCCGGGCCACGAGCGCCTCGTGCACACCATGCTCGCCGGCGCGACCGGCATCGATTTCGCGCTGCTCGTAGTGGCCGCCGACGACGGCGTCATGCCGCAGACGCGCGAGCATCTTGCCATCATCGATCTGCTCGGCATCAGGCGCGGTGCGGTCGCGCTCAGCAAGAGCGATCTCGCCTCGCCCGAGCGTCTCGCGGAGGTCAACGCTCAGGTGCGCGCGACGCTTGCCACCACCGGCCTCGCCGATGCCGAGATCGTGCCCGTCTCGACAGTCACGGACGACGGTGTTGCCGAGCTTTTGGCACTCCTCGATCGCGAAGCGCTGGCAACAGCTCTCCGGCCTGCCGACGGACGCTTCCGGCTCGCGATCGATCGCAGCTTCTCCCTACGCGGTGCGGGTACGGTAGTCACCGGCACGGTTCTTTCGGGGCGCGTTGCAGTCGGCGATCGCGTGATGACCTCGCCGACGGGCCTGGAGGCGCGCGTGCGATCGGTGCACGCGCAGAACGCGGCGGCGACGCTCGGGCTTGCGGGCCAGCGTTGCGCGCTCGCGCTTGCCGGCCCGAAGATCGATCCGGAAAGCGTCATGCGCGGCGACGTGCTGCTCGATCCGACACTGCACAGCCCAGCGAACCGCATCGATGTGTCGCTCAGCCTTCTGCCGAGCGAACGCAAGGCCATTTCGCAGTGGCTGCCCGTAAAATTCCACCACGGTTCGGCCGAGCGCAATGCCCGCGTGCTCGCGCTGAAATCGGGGGGCATTGGACCGGGCCAGGGCGACTACGCGCAGATCGTGCTCGATCGTCCTGCCGCGATGGCGGCCGGTGACCGTTTCGTGCTGCGCGATTCCGCGGCGTCGCGCACCATAGGCGGCGGTACCATCCTCGATCTGCGTCCGCCCGAGCGTCAACGCGCGACGCCGGCGCGCCGCGCGGAACTGGAAATCCTGGCCGGTCATGATCCGGTGACTGTGCTCCGCCGGCTCTTCGATGGCAGTCGCGCTTTCATCGATCTTGCGGCCTTCTTCCGCGATCGCGCAGCCTCTGTCGGGCTTGTCGACGATGTCGTCAAAATGCTCGACCTCGTGACGTTCGCCGATGGCGACCGGCTCGTCGCGCTGACGAAGGAAGCGTGGCAGGCGTATGCAACAGAAGTCGTCGCGGCCCTCGATCGCTTTCACACACAAAAGCCGGACCTGCCCGGCCTCGGCCAGGAGCGCTTGCGTCTTGCGCTCAATCCACGCCTGCCGGGGCCGACGTTTGCGCGTGCCCTCCAACGGCTCGTTGCCGAAGGGCAGATCGTCCTCGATCGCTCCTGGGTACGCCGGCCGGGCCACGAGGTCCGGCTTTCCGACGAGGAGGAAAAACTCTGGTCGCGGATAGCCCCGCTCCTCAGCGGGGAAGCCCGCTTCCGTCCGCCGCGCGTGCGCGACATTGCCAAGGCACAGCGGATCGACGAGGGTTTCATCCGCCGCCTCTTCAAACTCGCCGCGCGACGCGGAGATGTGGACGAAGTCGCGTTGGATCACTATTTTCTCGGGGCCACCGTGATCGAGATGGCCGATACGGCGCGTGCACTTGCAGCGGCAGATGCCGATGGTGAGTTCACCGTCATCGCTTTCCGCGATCGCCTGGACAACGGCCGCAAGGTCGCCATCCACATCCTGGAGTTCTTCGATCGCCAGGGCCTGACCATGCGTCGCGGTGACATTCGCCGCATCAACCCGCACAAGCGGGATCTATTTTCGCGCGAAGCCGCTGGGGGCACCCCGTCGGCATCACGTGATGGAGGAGAAACGTCCCCGGTGGGGCGGCCGGACTTCAAATCCGGAGAAGGTCGCGAGACGGCTTTCGGTGGGTTCGACTCCTGCCTCCTCCGCCAGAATAATTCGCGCGGAAACTGATCTCGCACTGGTCGAGAGAGCAAGGCCGCCGTCACGCTCTAGCGTTTGCCTGTGTTCCACTCGGGCCGGATCAGTTTCACAAGTCCGGCCTCGAGCCCCTCCGCGGTCTCGACGGGGAGGCCCTTCCACTTCAAGGGTTCGGGCGTCGCGACGAGAACCTTCACCCGCTTTCCTTGATTGAGCGCCTGTGCAATCAGCTCCTCGACGCGATCCGTACTCTGTCGGCGGACCAGCTGGCCACGCACGCGGCGCAGACGATAGCGCAGACCGCGGCGCGTATGCCCGACGTACTTCACGATGTCGTCGACGACAAACGCGTACACACCCGAATCCACGGGGACGGCGGCTCCCAGGGTGATGACGCCATCATTCCCGAGGATCCATTCGCCGATGAACAGGAAGCCGGACTTCAGAAGCAGATCCCAATACGATCGTCCGGGCGTCTCGATACCGGGCGTCGGGGCTGGAATTTCTTTGTGACGTTTGGTCGGTGCGGCTATTCCGGCCTCGACAAGCACATTCCGGACATTCTGATAGCGAATGTTCAGGAGAACGGCGATTTCCGTACGATCATAGCCCGCGCGCGCCAACGCGCGAATTTTCTCGGCCTTTGTCGGCAGGCCTGCAACGACCTCGGTGAAGGGTGCGCGCTTCGCGTCCATAGTTCCACCCGACTATAGGCGATGCGCCGGGGCATGAAGACGACGCGTTGTGCTGATAGTGAAAGCTGCAAACAATGGCAACCCCTGCATTACCTCCAAATGCTTGTTTAGGTTCATTCTGAACAACTGATCACGGTGCTCCATCGCGACTTGCAGCAGACGACCTTTGGCACTGTCACATGCTTGCGATGTGACGGCGATACTGCTCCAGCGCGCGTTCGTCACGCGGCGTACTTAAATCAAGCACAATCGACAGCGTCCGTAGTCTCCGAAGAGGTCGGATATGACCGTGCTTATAGCCACGGATGCATGGCACCCGCAGATCAACGGCGTGGTTCGTACGCTCGAAGCCCTGCGCCGCAGTCTCACGGAGCGCGGCGCGATTGTCGAGTTCCTGACGCCGGACGGATTTCCATCGCTGAAGGTGCCGACGTATCCCGAGCTCAGGTGCGCGATACCAAACAGCCGCGACATTGCAAGACGCATCGCTCGCGCAGCACCCGACGCCGTCCACATTGCGACCGAGGGGCCGATCGGCCTCGCTGTGCGCAGATACTGCCTGATGCGCGGGATACCCTTCACGACGAGCCTCACGACGCGCTTCGCCGAGTATGTCTCGGCCCGCTTTCCGGTGCCCGTCTCATGGGGTTATGCGGCCTTGCGGAGGTTTCATTCTGCGGCGACCGCGACCATGGTCTCGACACCCTCTCTCATGTCGGAGCTTGAGGAGCGCGGATTTACGAAACTTCGCATGTGGTCGCGCGGCGTCGACACCGAGCTGTTCCAGCCTTCCCGCGCCGCTTACCTGAATCTGCCGCGCCCGATCTTCATGAATGTCGGGCGCATCGCGATCGAGAAGAACATGGATGCGTTTCTCTCGCTCGATCTCCCGGGTAGCAAGGTCGTGATCGGTCACGGCCCGCAGGAAGCAGAGCTGCGGGCCAGATATCCCGCCGTGGTCTTTCTCGGTGCCATGAGCGGTGAAACGCTTGCCGCACATATCGCCGCCGCCGATGTCTTTGTCTTTCCGAGTCTCACGGACACCTTCGGCATAGCCCAGCTCGAGGCCCTCGCTTGCGGTGTGCCGGTCGCTGCTTTTCCCGTGACCGGACCGCTGGACGTGATCGGCAATGCTCGGGTCGGCGCGCTCGATCAGGATCTGCGCCAAGCCTGCCTCGATGCCCTCACGATATCGCGCGATGCGTGCCGCGCGCACGCGCTCGGCTTTTCCTGGGCCCGCAGCGCCGCCCAGTTTCTCGCGAACCTGCATCCCATCCGCGTCGAGGCCACCCATGACCTGCCGACCGGCGGCGCCGACGTGGTCGAGAACGATGCGGGTATTCAGGCAGAACAGTTCGACAGGCAGAGATGGAGTGGAAGCCGATGACGCGAGCCATGGATCGAGAGGGCGTGGTCAAGACTTATGACCGATGGGCGCCGGTTTACGATCTTGTTTTCGGTTCGGTCTTCGAGAAGGCCCGACGCGCGGCGATCACGGCTTGCGAGGAGGTTGGCGGGCGTGTTCTCGAAGTGGGGGTGGGGACGGGTATATCGCTCCCATACTATTCGAACCGCTGCACGATCGTCGGCGTCGATATCTCGTCGGCCATGCTCGAGGTCGCGAGTCAACGGGTCTCGGATCTGCGTATGACCAATGTCGAGCAACTCGCGATCATGGACGTGCAGGATCTCGCATTCGACGATGCTTCGTTCGATGTCGTAACGGCACAGTACGTCGTCAACACTGTGCCTGACCCCGAGGCTGCGCTCAATGAGTTCATGCGCGTTCTGAAGCCCGGCGGCGAGCTGATCGTGGTCAATCGCGTCGGCGCCGAGAGGGGCGCGCGGCTCAAGGTCGAGAAGCTGCTCGAGCCTGTCGTCGAGCGACTCGGCTGGCGATCGGATTTTCCCTGGGCGCGCTTCGAGAGCTGGATAGCGGAGCACGGCGGCGTGGCGCTCGCGGAGCGGCGTCCGCTACCACCGCTCGGTCACTTTGCGCTTCTGCGTTTCCGCAAGTTGCCTGCGCAGTCGCGTTCGGACCTCGAGTTTGTGAGCGCGGCCTGAGGTTCTGTCGCGTCCGCGCGTTCGTCACATCGGATCATCAACCGGAGGATCATGGCCATGGCTGGCTTCATGGAGACACTGCGTGAGCAGAGGTGGGACGACCATCGCTTCTATCATCACAGCCGCATCAACCAGTCGCTGCATTTCGTCAGCGCCATCAGCTTCGTCGTCGCATACGGAATGCTGTTCTATGATCCGCCGATGGCCGCATTGATCGCGTGGATCATCGGCATGTGCACGCGTCAGAGCGGCCACTTCTTCTTCGAGCCGAAAGGCTATGATCACGCCAACGATGTTACGCACGAGCACAAGGAAGAGGTCAAAGTCGGCTACAATCTCTTCCGGAAGGTCATCCTCATGGGCATCTGGGCATTTCTGCCGTTGCTCGTGGTCGTGAACCCGACGCTCTTCGGCCTGCTGCCGCCTTACGAGGGATGGATGGGCTTCGCGCGTCACGTCGGCACGATCTGGCTCGCACTCGGTATCGCCGGCGTGCTGTTCCGTATGGTGCAGCTGTTCTTCATCCAGGATGTGCAAGCAGGAATCGTGTGGGTGACGAAGATCCTGACGGACCCGTTCCATGACATCAAGATCTACCACAAGGCGCCGCTGGCGCTCCTGCGCGGCGAGCTGATCGATCCCGAGATCGCCTCGCATCGCCCGCACTGAAATAGTCGTCGGGGAAGTGCATCACACCCTCTCCTCGGCAGCGGGGAGAGGGGAAACTCAGGCCGCGAGGGGCCTCTGGTTGCGGATGCCAAGCTGCCACATCTCGCGCAGAACCCGACGCTTGATGTTCATGGGCGGGCCCTCCCACCACCAGCCGTCTCGCGTCATCTCTTCGGCCGCCGCAACGAACTGATCGGCGACAGCGGCAAAGTCCTGAGCTTGATAATTCAGGCTGAAGATGAGGCGGCCGCTCCCGACCCAGCTCAGGGCCAAACCATGCTTCCTCAGGTAGTACTGGAACATCCAGTTGTAGCGCGACGGGCGCGTATACAGCACCGTCCAGATGGTCGACATATTGGCGACAGCAACCGGAAGGCCGGCAGCGCTGAGACGCGCATTCAGTGCTTCGGCGCGAGATGTCCACGTGGCATCGAGGCCCTCATACAGCGACTGACATTCGGGCGTCGCGAAGCGGCGGAGGAAGGCGTTCATCGACGCCATGACGTGTGGATGTGCGTTGAATGTGCCGCGTGCGAGACAGATGTCACCGGGCCGATCGTCGCGAAATCGCTTCATGAGATCGTGACGGCCCGTCAGAACGCCGACAGGCAGGCCGCCGCCAATTGTCTTGCCGTAGGTCACCATATCGGCACGAACACCGAAGTATTCCTGTGCCCCACCCGGCGCGAGCCGAAAGCCGACGAAGATCTCGTCGAAGATGAGCACGATGCCGCGCTCGGTGCACACCTCGCGCAGCTTGCGCAGCCACGCTGTGTAGGAAACGCGATCGAAATGCGCCGCACGCGAGCTATCGATCAGTGCCGAGTCGCCTGGCGGGCCTGCATTCGGGTGCATGGCTTGGATGGGATTGACGAGCACGCAGGCGATATCACGTCGGCGTCGCAGTACCTTGAGTGTCGCATCGGATATCTCAGCGAGAGTGTACGTCGATGGATTGGGCTCGGGATTGCCGACGCCGGGCTGCACGTCGCCCCACCAGCCGTGATAGGCGCCGGAGAAGCGCACGATATGCGAGCGCCGCGTATGGTAGCGCGCCAACCGCACGGCTTGCATGACTGCCTCGGTGCCCGACATATGAAAGGACACTTCATCCAGGCCCGATATTTCTCTGATGCGGGCGACGTTTTCTGCAATGACCGGGTGATAGGCGCCGAGCACGGGGCCGAGTGCCGCGACGCGCGCCGCACCTTCGGCCATGCACTGCTTGTAGAAGTCGTATCCGAAGACGTTTACGCCGTACGAGCCGGCAAGGTCGTAGTAGAGATTGCCGTCGACATCCGTGAGTGTGACGCCGGACGAAACCTCGATGAAGGGGGTGGCGCCGAGGTTCTCGCGCACCATCCTGCTGAAGGGAAATGGCACGCGATATGTGTCGGTGAACTGCATGTCCGAGATTGCGCTTTTGACCTCGGCTTTGAGTGCGATCGTGCGCGGATATCGCCGGGCATAGTCCTCGGCAAGCTTGCGGAATGCGTGGCGTCGCCGCTCCGCGACATCGGCAGGCACATCATCGCTGTCGAAGAACCGCTCCTCGCCGAATTCGTAGAAAGGTATCAGCGAGGCCACGCGCTTCGACCAGCGCACGTGCCCGGTCAAGGATGGATGCTTGGCGCGCGAGAGTTCGAGGCGCGCTTTTGCTTTCGCTGTGGCTGTCGTGAGGGCCGCAGCGCCGATGCCGCCGAGGGCGAGTGTCGTAAGACTCAGTTCCATGGCGGGAAACCGAATCTCAGAAAGAATACAGGACGATGACAATGCGCACGCTGCTCGGGCGCCTCGCTGGCCATGACGGCTTGAATTTTCTACTCACCAACAGAATTCCACGGCGCTCTCTCACGCGGTTCATGGGGCGCCTCGCCAAGATCGAGCAGCCACTCGTGCGCGACCTGTCGATCGCCGTGTGGCGTCAGTTCTCGGATCTCGATCTCTCGGAAGCCAGAAAGACGACATTTCGCAGCCTGCACGATTGCTTCATTCGCGAGCTCAAGGAGGGAGCTCGACCGATCGACCCGCGGGCCGATATCGTCACGAGCCCCTGCGATGCTATCGTCGGCGCGAGCGGCCGGATCACGGATGGTGTCATCCTGCAGGTGAAGGGGTCCGACTACGCGCTGAGCGAACTCGTGCGGGATCGGGCACTTGCCGGCACCTACCGCGACGGCACGTTCGTGACGCTCCGGTTGACCGCGAGCATGTATCATCGCTTTCATGCACCGCATGACTGCCGCGTGGAGCAGGTGAGCCACATCGCCGGCGATGCGTTCAACGTCAATCCCCCGACATTGCAGCGGATCGATCGCGTCTTCTGTCGCAACGAGCGGGCGACACTGCGTCTGCGCATCGATGCGGGAGGTCATCAGCTCGTGCTTGTGCCTGTCGCCGCGATTCTTGTGGCCGGATTGAAGTTGCGCTTCATGGAGCTGCCCGCCGATCGCCGTCATCACGATCCCTGGATCCGTGATTGTGACGAACACTTCGCCAAGGGGCAGGAAATGGGCTGGTTCGAGCACGGCTCGACCATCATCGTTCTCGCGCCGCCGGGCTTCGCGCTTGCGGAAGGCATTGCGGACGGGACGACCATACGCATGGGCCAACCGCTGATGATGTTGCCGTCTGAGGATGCGGCGGCGCGGAGCGGTAGGAAGCTTGGATAACGTCACATGATTGTAGCACCGCCGGACTAGGTGTTGCCCGCATGGCGGTGCAACATCAGCGAGGTCCCATGCTGGCGCTGGAAAACGTATCGCGACGATTTGGAACGCTCGCCGCTGTTTCAGGTGTTTCGTTCGAGATCCAGCGCGGTGGATTCGTAGGGGTGATTGGTCGCTCGGGTGCCGGGAAGTCGACCCTTCTGCGCATGATCAATCGCCTGGTCGATCCGAGCGAAGGGCGCATCTTGTATGATGGTCGCGATGTGACTGCGCTCAAGGGGCGCGAGCTGAGATTGTGGCGCGCGCGGGCCGCTATGATCTTCCAGCAGTTCAATCTCGTCGGCCGGCTCGACGTGTTGACCAACGTGCTGACGGGGCGGCTCGCCGAAGTGCCGACATGGCGTGCGGTAACGCGCTCGTGGAGTGACGACGAGAAGGCCATTGCCTTCTCCGCGCTCGAGCAGTTCGAGATTGGCGCGCTTGCAGCGCAGCGCGCCGAGCAATTGTCTGGTGGGCAGCAGCAGCGCGTTGCCATTGCGCGAGCGATGGTCCAGCAGCCGGATCTGATCCTTGCAGATGAACCGGTCGCATCGCTCGATCCACGGAATACCAAGATCGTCATGGATGCGCTGCTGCGCATCAACAAGCACTACGGCATCACCGTCATTTGCAATCTTCATTCGCTCGATCTCGCGCGCACCTACTGCGATCGACTGATTGGCATGGCCGCCGGCCGCGTCGTCTTCGATGCGGCGCCGGAGATGCTCACCGACGACGTGGCACGCGAACTCTACGGTATCGAGGCCGACGATGTCATTGGCGGCCGTTCTGAGACCCAGGAAGGCGAGAAGAAGCAGGGAATGCCTGCGCTCGGACAGGCGGCAGCAGCCTGAAGTGCGCCGCTGCGGCGCGGGGGCCGCAGACTGGCGTCAGCAAAGGCAGCCCCGCCACGACACTCGAACAGGACAGAGGATATCATGCTGAACCGTCGTCTCGTCATTGCCGGCACAGCCGGCATTGCTCTTGCCAACAGTCTTGCGCTCGGCATCAGGCCCGCCGAGGCCCAGGATTGGAAATCAAAATACCCGGAGATCGTCTTCGCGATCATCCCGCACGAGAATGCGACGACGACGACAAATCGCTACACGCCGTTCGTCAACTACCTGAGCCAGCAGCTCGGCACGAAAGTGACGCTTCGCGTTGCCAATGACTACGCTGCAGTGATCGAAGGACAGCGCGCCGAAAATATTCACATCGCGTCGTATGGTCCGGCTTCCTACGCCCGCGCCTACGCGACCGGCGTCAAGACCGAGCCTTTCGCGATTGAGATCAGCAGCGATGGCAGCCGCGGCTATCATTCGGTCCTCTACGTGAAGGCAAGCGCGCCTTTCCAGAAGCTCGAGGACCTCAAAGGCAAAAATCTCTGCCTCGTAGATCCAAACTCGACCTCCGGCAACAACGTGCCGCGCTTCGCCATGGACAAGATGGGCATCGACCCGGATAAATTCTTCTCCAAGGTCGTTTATTCGGGTTCCCACGAGAATGCCGTCATCGCCGTCGACCAAGGCACCTGTGATGCTGCGTTCAACTGGTGGAATGACGAGAAAGAGTCGAACCTGATGCGCATGGCGAGTCGCGGCATCGTGAAGGCCGAGAACTTTCGCATTATCTTCAAGTCCGATCAGATCGTGAACTCGCCAATGGCGTATCTCACGAGCCTGCCCGAAGACCTGAAAGCCAAGATCCGCGACGCTGTGCTCAACATTGCGACGCGCGACAAGGCCGTGTTTGACAATATTTATGGCGGCAAGCAGCTTCCGTTCCAGGCCGCCACCCACAAGGAATACGAGCCTGTCGTCGATCTGATCAAGTTCGTCGATTCACTCCGCAAGAAATCGGGCTCCTGATCCCATTTGCGCCTTTTGGGCGCGGCGCGTGCAGCGCCGCGCCCATCGCTTGATTCGACGCAGATGGAGATCAGTATGTGGACACGGCGCGCGCCGTCATGAGTGCAGTGGATCACACCGCGCTAGCGAACACGGCGCTGCCGCGCTTGAGTGATGACCGGCTGGCTCCGCTCGCAGCCGCATATGCGCGCGCCAATGCTGCCAAGAGGCGCAGCACGCTGCTGATGATTGCCGCTCTTGTCGTTGCTTTGGTGGTGGCGGGAGACGTCGCTGAGATTGATCTGGCAAAATTCTTCGCCAACATCGACCGCTTTACGAGCTATATCGTGCGGCTCCTTTATCTCGAGAGCGGCGCACCGGTCTGGACGGATCCGGCTGAATGGTTCTGGGGCTGGAAGAAGTGGCTTGCGCTGCTCGGTGACACGCTGCTGATCGCCTATCTGGGTACGCTGCTCGGTGCGACGGCGGCCTTCTTCCTCTGTTTCCTTGCCAGTGCAAATCTCAATCCCAATGCCTGGACGCGCGGTATCGTCCGCCGCTTCCTGGAGTTCTGCCGTACGGTGCCGGAGCTCGTCTTCGCCCTCATCTTCGTCGTTGCCTTCGGTCTTGGCCCCTTGCCGGGCGTGCTGGCACTGGCGATCCACAGCACGGGCGCACTGGGCAAGCTTTTCGCCGAAGTCGTCGAAAACGTCGACATGAAGCCGGCGGAAGGCGTGACGGCAGCAGGTGCTACGTGGTGGCAGACAGTGCATCTCGCGATCGTGCCGCAAGTCCTCTCGAACTTTGCGAGCTATGGTCTGCTGCGCTTCGAGATCAACGTGCGCGGTGCTTCGGTGATGGGGTTCGTCGGCGCCGGTGGCATCGGTCAGGATCTGATCGAGAGCATCCGCAAATTCTACTACTCCGACGTCTCGGCACTGCTCGTGCTGATCATCGCGACGGTTATGATAATCGACGTCGGGACTGAGCGCTTGCGCCATCATTTCATCGGGCGGGAGGCGCGCTCATGAGCGGTCGCCGCCATCTGACACTACCAACCGATCCGGCGCTCCTCGCACGCCACGCCGGTCTTCTGCGCTCCCAAGCTCTCACGCGCCTCAGTATGGCGCTTCTGGTTGGTGCGCTTGTTGTGCTTGCTGGGTTCGCCTTCTGGCGCCTCGATGTGTCCTTCTGGCGGATCATAAACGGCTTCGGCGAACTCGGCACATTCGTCGTCCTCATGATCCCACCGAGCGCCGGTTCATGGGCGAATGCGCTCGTCTACCTGCACGCGCTTGCCGAGACCGTGGCGATTGCCTTTCTCGGTACACTTCTCGCCGCGATCATCGCTTTCCCATTGGGGCTGCTGGCCGCGCGAAACGTGGTGCCAGCGCGCGTATTCCAGTTCATGACGCGGCGCTCACTCGATACTGTGCGGGGCGTCGACACGCTGATCTGGGCGCTCATCTGGGTCAATGTCGTGGGGCTCGGGCCGTTCGCCGGCGTCCTCGCCATCATGACATCGGATATTGGTACGCTCGGTAAGCTGTTTTCGGAAGCCATCGAAGCCTCCGACCACAAGCCGGTTGAGGGGGTGGCGGCAGCCGGCGGGAGCCGTATGCATCAGATTCGCTTCGGCATCCTGCCTCAAGTGCTGTCGGTGATGCTCTCTCAGGTGCTCTACTTCTTCGAGTCGAACACGCGTTCCGCCACGATCATCGGCATCGTGGGCGCGGGTGGTATCGGGCTGCATCTTGTCGAGCAGATTCGCACCTTCGAGTGGGATCGCGTCGCGTTCCTGATCCTGCTCATCCTTGCAGCCGTTGCCGCCATTGACTGGCTTTCGGCGCGACTGCGGCACGCCTTCATCGGCGATCGAACCGTTGCGCTGTAAGAGAGCGACCCTTTTCCTCGCGATGGCGAGGAAAAGGGCACCATACGCCGAGCGCTTTGCGCCTAGAGCGTCATGTTCATCGGCGCGGCGATATACCTGAAGCCGTCACCGTGCTTCACGACGTGCCCGTATCCCGGCCACGGGAAGTGATAGGCGGCGAGCGGGATCTTGTTCGCGGCGAGCATTTCGAGAATGCGCACGCGCGAGCCGGCGGACTGTTTCGGATCTGTGTCGTAAGCGAATTCGAGGCGCGGACGCTCGACGAGCAGGACGTGGTGGTGCGTGAGATCGCCGATGGCGGCCAGCGTTTTGCCGTCCGAGTTGATCATGAAAATGGTGTGTCCGATAGTATGCCCCGGCGCCGACATTGCCGTGATACCCGGCACGAATTCCTGACCATCCTTGAAGAACACGATGCGGTCGCGGACGGGGAGCAGGTTTTTGCGCGCGCCCTCGACAAACGGCTTCATGTACGCCGGATCCGTCATGGAGAGCTTCTTCTCATCTGTCCAGAAGTCGAAGTCCGCTTGCGAGATGTAGATCTGCGCATTGGGGAAGTTCGGCTTTCCATCATCGCCCATGATGCCCCAGACGTGATCGCAATGTGCGTGCGTCGCGAGGATGCCGTCCACGTCGGCGGGATTGATGCCGGCCGCCTTCAGTGTCTGCATCATCTTGCCGGTCGTCGGTCCGAACATGGTCGATGATCCCATGCCAGTGTCAACGATGTAGAGCTTATCGCCTGTGTTCACGACGAGTATGTTCTGCTCGAGCACGGCATTCGTCGGCGACAGGAAATTGTCCGTCAGCATCTTGAGGACTTCATCCTTGCTCGCGCCGAGAAATGCCCCCGATGGATCGCCGAGCGGCAGAGG
>JAEYYJ010000087.1 GCA_023430845.1 Pseudomonadota bacterium | reverse complement strand
CCCGGCTGGCGGGGTGTTGAGTGCATCGAGCTCGATGGCCAGCGCCTCGAGTGCAGCTTCCATGTCTTCTTCGATGCTGGCGAGCAGCGTTGTTTGAGTCTCCTTTGGCGTGAGGAGGCTCGGCTTGTTCGGATAGGCGAAGAAGGCGACGGGGGCGCGCGCGCCGACGAGCACGAGGTTGCCAGCCGCCTCCATGACCTTGAGCGCCTGATCGACGACGTAAGGAATGCGATTGACCTGCACGCGACCGGCGCCGCGCTCGAGGCGTGTGTTAGCACCTTCAGTGAGAATGCCGCAGCCGGTCTTGGCGGCAATGCGGCCTGCGAGTTCGAGCGGACGCTCGCGCAGGGCAGCGCCACCCATGAGGAGTGTCGCCTTGGGGCTGTTACGCAGCATCTCGGCTGCCGCCCTTACGGCATCGCTCGATACCTTGGGAGGCGCAGTGCGTGGTGGCGTCTCGGCAATGCCGCTGGCAGGACCCCATGCGGTGTCGGCGGGAAGGATGAGCGTCGCGATCTGGCCCGGCGTCTGGCGTGCGGCCTCGATGGCGAGGGCACCGTCGGCAGCGATGCCCTCCGAGGTCGGCGACGTCTTCACCCAGTGCGACATCGGTCCGGCGACACCCTCGATGTCGGAGGTGAGCGGGGCGTCATATGTGAGGTGATAGGTCGCGTGATCTCCGACGATGTTGACGATGCCGGAGCTCGCCTTCTTGGCGTTGTGAAGGTTTGCAAGACCGTTGGCGAGGCCCGGTCCAAGATGCAGAAGGGTCGAGGCCGGCTTGTCCAGCATGCGATAGTAGCCGTCGGCCGCGCCGGTTACGACGCCCTCGAACAGGCCCAGAACACAGCGCATTCCCGGGACTTTGTCGAGTGCGGCGACGAAGTGCATTTCCGACGTGCCGGGATTTGTGAAGCAGACGGTAACGTCGCCTGCAATCAGTGTTCGCACCAGGCTTTCCGCCCCGTTCATTTCGCTCGACATCGGCCTAGTTCGCTCCCATCGCATGAAAAAGCGCCCGCAATAAACCCCGATCGGCGGACGGGCGCCGGGCGACAGTAAGCTGAACTGCCGGACGGTTCAAACTGCACCTGTCGCATGGGGGCATCAGCTATCGGCATGGAAATCGTCCGCCCGCATCGGGCGGTGGCGGCCAACCGCTTATGGGGTAAGATGCCCGCGCACGGGGGGCGGGGTCGCGACGTGCGCGTGGGACTGCTTGCCGTCAGGTGAGCGGGGATATTTCGAATAGTTCAGTCATTGAGTGGCGACATGAGCGTGGCTGCTGCCGGCGGACGTGCCGCCCGGTTCCTGGGCGAGTTGAGGCGCGCTGTCCTGATGGCGCTGCTGGCAGCATTCTGGATCGCCGGCTCGACGGATTCAGCCAGAGCCATCAAAGAGGCGGAGGCCGCTCAGGGGCCGCCCTACCACATTGCGTTGTTCGTCAGCCCTCCGCGTGACGACCTCTGCCATGATCCGGGTGATCTTGCCGCGATTCGCCGGCTCGCGGCCGATGAGCAGGCGCGCATCAATCAGCGCGGAGGCGTCGCTGGCCGTCCGATCGCGATCAAGATCTTCGACGACGAGCGCAACGACGCAAAAGCGATCGCCAACATGCGTGCCGTCCTCGCCGACCGCAACATGATCGGCATGATCGGTCTCGGCAATTCCAATCGCGCCAAGGCGGTGTTCGATACGCTCGGCGAGGATATTCGCCGAAGCAGCATTCCGTTCCTTTCGGAGATCTCGGTCAGCGCCCTCTTTGCCGGCCATCCGAACGTCTTCACCACGCGTGCGTCGCAGGACGAAGAGCGAGCGCCCGTAGTCGCCGCGTTCATGCGCAGCATGGGCTTCAAACGGCCCGCATTCATCGGTACCTCAGGCTCCGTTTTCAGCGAAGCATTGCGTGAGAGCCTCATCGGTCTGATCGGCGATCCAACCGGTGGCGATCACCGCATCAAGCTTGTCGATGGCAAACCGGACGCGGGAGAGTTGGCCTCGATGGTTGCCGATCTCGTCCAGCGTCAGCCGGACTTCATCTATCTCGGGGTCGGATCGCGCGCCAGCGGTGATGTCATCAGCGCGTTACAGGCTGCGGGTGTGACGCCGGCCATGTTCGTCGGCGGGCGCATCGACGCGCTGCCCGGCAGAGTGACGATGGCTTATCCGAGTCCGATCTATCAGCTCACCTGGGACAATCTACCCGAGCTCTACAATGGCCGTCTGCGTAAGCTTGCCGTGCTGTCCCCATCCAATCCCTGGATCTTCGAGGGGCGCAGGAACGCGCGCGCGCCGGGTTGGACGAAGGGCGAATGCGAGGAACGCCCCGAGGTCCGCGGCATCCGCGATCCCTTCGAGCCGGCGAACATGCGCGCCATCGCTACGGGTGTTCGATACGCGGACATGATCTCACTGATCGCCGGTGTCCTACGAGGCGCGGACCGCGGCGCTGACGTTCAAACATTGCGTGCAGCGGCCATGTCGCGGATTACGACAGCCTACGCCGTCGGGCGCGGCGCCTTCCGTGGGACATTCGAGAACTGGTCTTTCGATCCGACGACGCGCACGGCCGCGCGCACGCCCTTCATCATGATCCTGCCGCGCTCCCTGGGGCGCCTGCAGCTCGCGCCTGTTCAATTCCGGCGCGCGCGCGACGGCACGTTCCGACGCATCCAGACGCTCTACATGGATATCGATCTCGTCAAAGCGCACCACGTCGATGACAACGAGAAGACGTACTTTGCGGAGTTCTATCTGTCGCTGCACGACAATGCCGAAGTCGACATCGGCGAGATCGACTTCGCTAACGCCTATATCGACCCGCGCACGCATGGCCGACAGCTCACGATCGAGCCCCTGCACGGCGGTGCCAGCGATCGCATCTATCCGGCATCGATGAAAGTCTACAAGGTCGTGGGGAGATTCCTCTTCGAGCCGCGGCTGGAAACATACCCCTTCGACACGCAGAGTTTCTCCATCGAAGTCCAGCCGCGTCGCAGCGATGCGGCCTTCATCGTCCAGCCGCCCCCCGTGTCACTGCGCGACGCACGCGTCATCACGGAGAACTGGGCGCCTGTCGCGCATTATGTGGGTTATGACGAAGACTTCGTGCCGGTGATCGATTCCTTCACGCATGAAGCGAGCGTCGCGCCGTTCTACAAGGCGAGCTTCGTCTGGCAAATGCGGCGTGAGACGACCGACTATTTCCTCCGTGTGGTCGTGCCGCTCGGCTTCATTCTGGGCATCGCTTATCTCTCCATCTTCATTCCCATGTCGCGCTTCGACTCGATCGTGGCGATCCAGGTGACCGCGCTGCTCTCGGCGGTGGCGCTGTATATTTCATTGCCGAAGCTCGACTCCGACACCGCGACGCTCTCGGATCGAATATTCGTATTCGACTATATGATGGTGAGCGTCATGATCGCGATCACGGTACTCAGAATCAATCCGGTTATTGCCGCGCGGCGCTGGCTTGTCAGCGCGCTGGAGTTCCTGCACGTCGCGATCATTCCAGCGCTTGTGGTGGTTGCCGGGTACTATGTCTACGGCATGAGTATTGCCAATCAATAGGCGGCTTCCAGACTAGACATGAGGCATGATCTCCTCGGCGAGGAGCTTCATGGCACGCTCGACGTGCGCCTTGTCTATGCCGCCGATGTTGAGCCAGAGAGCGAATTCGGTAATGCCGAAGCGGCGCTTCATGTCCTTGAGCTTGGCAATGCAGCCTGCTGGATCATCCGCAATACACGCCCCGTACTCGACGAGCTTGTCGAAGGACAGATAGCCCATCTCGCGCGTTCGTTTGCCTTCGCGCATGGTCAGCTCATAGCCCTTGACCTCGCCGGACTGCGGTGCGCCCGCGAGCTGGTTTGCTGTGACCTTGGCGTAGAACCATTCGACGTGCGGCTTGTAGATCTCACGCGCCTTGGCGGCGTCTTCGTGGACAAAGAATGGCAGCAGGATCATGCGCTCGGCCGTTGCGGGATCCTTGCCGAGCTCATGGCAGATCGCATCGTAGTGACGGCAACTCTTCTCGAGCTCGTCCATCCACGTCTCGCGGTACGTGCGGTAGGTGAAGGGCGAGGCCATCTGGAGATTGAACCCGCCGCGCGCCGCCTGCTCGAAGCTTTCCGGGCTGATGGTTGCCTGATACACGGGCGGGTGTGGCTTCTGGACGGGCTTGGGCAATACTTCCACGGGTTCGGGGATGGTCCAGTACTTGCCCTTGTAAGAGACCTTTTCCTGCGTCCAGGACTTCAGCACGATGTCGAGACCCTCGGCGAGCATCGCGCGGCTCTGATCCATCGGCAGGCCGAGACCGACGAACTCGTGCGGCTGGTAGGCCCGGCCGACGCCAAAATCGAGCCGGCCGTGCGAGAGGACGTCAACGAGAGCGTAGTCTGAGGCCGTGCGCAGGGGATGATTGAAGGGTATGGCGCAGACCGCCATGCCGATGCGCACGCGTTTCGTGCGCTGGGCGATCGCGGCGGCATAGACCTGCGTCGAAGTGACGAGGCCATAGGTCGAGAAGAGATGCTCGGCAATCCAGACGCTGTCGAAGCCCAGCTCCTCGGCGCGCTGGAAATAGCCGAGATCCTCGTCGAAGGCCTCGACGACGCGATTAAGGTCGGGAACCTGACTGAGACTGAAGATGCCGAACTTTGTTTTGCCCATGGCTGCGTTTCCCCTGAATGACCGTCAGTGACCATCGTGTCTCTGCGATGGGTCGCCGTCAAATGTCAGGTCCAGGGCTCGAGAGGCGCAGGAACGCTTAGCCTGTGGAAGGAGTTGTTCCGCAAGTGCGCGGCGACGGGGGGACCACGACGCCAGAAGGCCATGTCTCCGACACTTTTTGTCCGTAGCCGCGTGACGACGGAAGCTGCCGACACGGAATGTTCCGCGTTGCGACAGTCGGCACATGCAGAGGCGGAAACGCAATGACACGACGTACCAAGGGTTCGAAGCTGCTGCCGCTGGCGATGACCGCCGCGCTTGCGGGGACGAGTTGGATCGGACTCGCGGGTGGGCCGGTTGTGCCGGCGGCGCACGCGCAGCGGTCGCAGGATAAAGATGACGATAAGGATCGCCGCAAGCGCGAGCAGAAGCGCGAGGAACGTCCTCAGGAGCGGCCATCGGATCGCGGTGGAGATCGTGGTCCCGCCCGCTCGGGCGATCGAGCTGCGCCGCAGCAGCAGGAGCGGGCCGCACCGCAACAAGACCAGCGCGGGCGCCAGGATCGCGGCGAGCGACCCGGGCGTGATGAGCGGCGTGAGCGCGCGGCTCCGCAGCCGTCGCCCCAGCCCAAGCAGGTTCAGCCTCAGACCCCGCCACAGCGTCCGGAGTTTGGGCGCACGGCGCCTCCAGGCGGACCTAAAGGTGAG
>JAEYYJ010000070.1 GCA_023430845.1 Pseudomonadota bacterium | reverse complement strand
GTGCTTGGTGCCTCAGCCTTCGAGGCAAGCGAGATCATCGCCTCCGAGAAGTGCCATGCCATGATCCACGAGCGGGGACAGGAGGACTGGGATTCCGAGTTCGGCCGCTTTCCGCGCCTCTTCCAGGGGCATGAGTCCATTCCGGGCCTGACGTGGCCGAGCATGACCTTCAAGCAGCGCATGACCGTGGACCTCGGCAAGCGGCCGGTGGAACTCATGTTCCTCGGGCGTGCGCATACGGCGGGTGACATCGTCGCCTTCGTGCCGGACGCCAACGTCATGATGACCGGCGACATCGTCGAGTATCACTCCGCCTGCTATTGCGGCGACGCGCATTTCAATGACTGGCCTGCCACGCTCGAAGCCATCCGCGCTTATGCGCCGGACTCGATCGCGCCGGGCCGTGGTGGTGCGCTCGTCGGCACGAAGCAGGTCAACGAAGCGCTCGATCTCACCGCCGACTTCGTGCGCTCGACCTATCGTCCGGTCGCGCAGGTTGCTCGGCGTGGTGGTTCATTGAAGGAAGCGTGGGATGCCTGCCGCGCCGAGTGCGATCCGAAGTTTGCGAGCTACGCCATCTACGAGCATTGTCTGCCTTTCAACGTGGCACGCGCGTACGATGAAGCGCTCGGCATCGACACGCCACGCATCTGGACGGCGGAGCGCGATCAGGCAATGTGGAAGGCGCTGCAGGGTTAGTCGCGTCTTCGACGCGAGTGGGGCCGCGGACCCCACATCCCGCGCGGGGGACACCCCCGCTCCCCCGTCTTTTATGGACTAAGTCATAAAAGCGGGTGGGTGCGGGAGGGTGTCCCTCCCGCTAGGGGTGCGGGGACTAGTCCCCGCTCGCGAAGCGACCGGGGATCGTCAAGATGCCACGCTATCGCTCACCGGTTTTTCCCTTCGTGCGGCCACCCGAGCTGGATGGCCGCGCCGGACGACGCTGGCCTGTGGCGATCGTCGGCGCTGGGCCCGTCGGCCTCGCCGCCGCGATTGACCTCGCACTCCACGGTATCGCTTCGGTCGTGCTTGACGAGAGCGATGTCGTTTCGACGGGTTCGCGTGCCATCTGCTGGTCGAAACGCACGCTCGAGATTTTCGATCGGCTCGGCGTCGGCGATCGCATGGTCGCGAAGGGCGTGACCTGGAAGGTGGGCCGCCTCTTTCACCGTGATCGCGAGGTCTATGCCTTCGACCTGCTCCCCGAAACCGGGCACAAGCGCCCAGCCTTCATCAATCTCCAGCAATATTACGTCGAAGAGTACTTGGTAGAACGCGCGCGCGATTTCCCGGATCTCATCGAACTGCGCTTCAAGAGCCGCGTCAGTGGCGCGGGGCAGGAGCATGACCACGCTTGGCTCGATATCGAGACACCGGAGGGCGCTTATCGCCTCTCGGCCGACTATGTCGTGGCGTGCGACGGCGTCCGCAGTACGGTGCGCCGCAGTCTGGGCCTGGACTTTGTCGGCCGCGCGTTCGAGGAGCGCTTTCTCATAACCGACGTCGAGATGGCCGCCGAGTTTCCCTCCGAGCGCTGGTTCTGGTTCGAGCCACCCTTCCATGATGGCCAGTCGGCGCTCCTGCATAAGCAGCCCGACAACATCTACCGGATCGACCTGCAGCTCGGTCCCGACGCCGACCCCGAGTTGGAGCGCCGGCCGGAGCGGGTCATCCCGCGCATCAAGGCGATGGTTGGCGAGCGACCCTTCGAGGTGGATTGGATTTCCGTCTACAGCTTCCAGTGCCGACGGCTCGAGCGCTTCGTCCATGGCCGCGTGATCTTCGCCGGTGACAGCGCGCACATCGTCTCGCCGTTCGGCGCACGTGGCGGCAATGGCGGCATCCAGGACGTGGACAATCTCTGCTGGAAGCTCGCGGCCGTGGTGAAGGGGGAGGCGCCCCCCGCTCTGCTCGAGACATACAACCTGGAGCGCATTCACGGAGCCGACGAGAACATCCTCAATTCCGCACGCGCGACGAGCTTCATGACACCGAAGTCGCCCATGGAACGCCTCTTTCGCGACGAGGTGCTGGCGCTTGCCGGCGCGCATCCATTTGCGCGCCAGCTCGTGAATTCGGGGCGCCTGTCGCGGCCCTGCTCGCTGGCGGGCTTGCCGCTCGGTTCGCCGGATGAGACCGGCATCGGCGGCGCAATGGTTCCTGGTGCGGCGTGCCTCGACGCACCGATCCGGACCGCTGATGGCCGCGATAGCTGGCTGCTTGACCATCTGGGTGGCAGCTTTATCGCGCTGGGTTCCGAAAACCTACCGCCTACGCCGCCCGGCATGCGTCGGCTTAAGGTCGAGGAAACAGGTGATCTCGTGGATTCGCACGGCCTTCTCGCCGCCCGCTACGGCCTCGCATCGGGTGTCGTCTATCTCATCCGGCCGGATCAGCACGTGGCCGCGCGCCTGAAGGATCCGACGACTGCGGATCTGGCCAGCGCGCTCGCTCGCGCCAACGGGAGGCTCGACGCATGACAGGTTCCCCTCTGACGACGGACTGGAATCTCGGCACGCACGGCGATGACGTCTATGCTCTCCTGATGGCGGCTCACGAGGGCCTCTCCGAGGCGGAGAGCGCGCGTCTGAATGTTCGCCTCATATTGCTGCTGATGAACCACATCGGCGACCGCACGACGCTCGAGGCGGCCATCGCCGTCGCGCGAGCGAATGGATCCGAGCCCGTGAGGGCCGAATGAAAGCAGGGAGAAAGTCGGAATGAACATCTCACTCAAAGGCAAACGCGCGGTGATCGCCGGGGGCAGTCGAGGCATCGGTCGCTCGATCGCGCTTGCCTTCGCGGAAGCCGGTGCCAACGTGTCGATCTGCGCGCGCGGTGCGGAGGGCTTGAAGGCGGCAGCAGGCGACATCGGCAACTATGGCGGGCAGGTGCACTGGGGTACTTGCGACCTTGGCGATGCGAAGGCGATCGCCAGTTACGTCGAGAGCGCGGCCAACACGCTCGGCGGCATCGACATCCTGGTGAACAACGCTTCCGGTTTCGGCATGCTCGATGACGAGGCAGGCTGGGCTGCCAGCCTCAATATTGACGTTCTGGCAACTGTGCGCGCTTCGCATGCAGCCATCCCGCACATCGAGAAGGCCGGCGGCGGGGCGATCGTCAACATCTCGTCGATTTCCGGGTTCCGCGCGAGCGCACGCTCGGCGCCCTATGCGGCAGTCAAAGCTGCCGTGATCAACTACACGCAATCGCAGGCGGTCATGCTGTCGGGCAAGCGGATCCGCGTGAATGCGATCGCCCCCGGCTCAATCGAGTTTCCCGGCGGCACTTGGGAAAAGCGCAAAACGGAGAACCCGGCGCTCTACGAGGCAACGCTGAAGTCCATTCCCTGGGGCCGCTTCGGTGCGCCCGAAGAGATAGCGACGGTCGCACTCTTTCTCGTCAGCGACATGGCGGGCTGGGTGACCGGACAGACGATCACCGCCGACGGCGGCCAGTTCCTGGCCTAAGCGCACAGCGGCGAACCGGTGACTGCAAATGCACTCTTCGGCGCCCTTCCGTCATCGTCCGTGAGGCTTGGTGGTAGGGCGCCGAATTCGTCTGTTTTCGGGCTGGGGCGCGGCCGATTGGCAGCTCGTCGAGCACGGCTTGCGCTTCCAGTCCTGAGCGTGTATTAGGGCGAACCTCGACGTCGGGCCGCGGGCCCGCGTCGGTGTTTTGCGCTCTAACGCAGTATGCGGGAGCGCCGCGCGCGGGTAGCTCAGTTGGATAGAGCACCAGACTACGAATCTGGGGGTCGTGGGTTCGAATCCTTCCCCGCGCGCCAATGAAATCAATAACGTAGCGCCAGTCGCGCTGTCATTGAGCATTGAATTTGGCCCATAATTGGCCCAACGGGATCGCGTCTTCATGCTGGACGCCGACCTCAGCGTCTAGCTAATGCGTGGAGACTCATTGGAGTGTAGCCGTGAGGAGCCAGCGAGAGAGCGAACCGCTTCCACGCTTCGCCATTAAGCGACGGGCCGCAGCGAAACAGGGAGCGGGAGACGTAGCACGCTGCCAATCGCCCCGTCGCAGGCGCGGCAGCGCCGGCGCATCGAAGCCGGCGATGCAGGCGTGCCGCCGGCACGTCCGGAATCGGAGGTAATGCGTCAGGCACACAGATCTCGATCTTCTCCGCGATCTTGATCGCGGCATCAGCTTCGATGCCCAGGTACCTAACGATGCTTCTGATCTTCGAGTGGCCAAGCAGAAGCTGAACTGCGCGAAGATTCCCCTTTCGCCGGTAGATCAGCACCGCCTTCGTTCTGCGCAGCGGGCGTGTGCGGAGCTTCGCACGATCGAGATCGATGCCGGCCCCCCATTTGTGCATGAGGCGCGCGTGTTGCCGCGTGGTCAGACCGGCGCGATCGCCACGACTCGCGAACAGGGACTGCCCGGGCTTTCGACGGGTCAACCTCAAGTATTCGTCGATGGCCATCCGCGTCTGGTCCGCCAACTCGAACCGCACGGCCTGCCGGACTTCTTTTGCCGGATGGTCGCACGGTCCATTGAGTACTTGCTGTGGGCCAACGTGTCTCGGTCGCAGCGGCGGCTTCGCGCCGACGAGTTTGCCTTTGGTCCAGTGGACGCGCGCGTTGGCCGACATGATCGCTCTCTAGATCAGCCGCCAAAGTTCCCTGAATGCTTGACGACGGAGAGCGCGTCGTCAGGCCGGCGTTGTCTATGGCACATTAGTAAGTCGCCTTCAGCGATGCGTCCCCGGGCCGCGCTTGGCGTACGATTCCGACAGCTGCCCGAAGATCGCTCAGGTAGTCATCTTTCGATACCTCGTGAACCATCGACATCATGCGATGGATCGCACGCGGCTCCTGCACGAGACCGGGGAGCCACCCCTTCTCCGACATTACTTCTGCGACGCGGAAAACATCGATCTCGTCGGAGCCGAAGGCGACGATGGAGAGATGAGGTTTGCCGAGAATGCGCAAGCCATCGATCGCCTCAACTCCTGCTTTGTAGGAATCGATAAACGCCATGAGGTCCGTCGCGATCTTCTTGTAGCCCTCAATCCCCAAGTGATTGAACATGGCCCACGCCGCAGCCACGCCCCCTGAGGGACGCGTGCCGACGATCGTGCCGGTCATGAAGCGGCCGTTCGGCCACCCGTCGAAATCGAAGTACTGGTGCGCAGCCTTTTCCTCGGAGCTGTAGAACACGGTCGATGCCGGCTTCGGGCAGAAGCCGAACTTGTGCAAGTCCGCAGACAGTGACGACACACCCTCGATCCGCATATCGAATTGCGGCACCTCGCGCCCGGTCATGCGCACGAAGGGCGCGATATAGCCACCAACGCAAGCGTCGACATGAAGCCAGAGATCGCGCTTGCGCGCGAGCGCTGCAAGGTCCTCGATCGGATCGACGACGCCGAAGGGGAAACACGGCGCGGAGCCGACGATCATCATCGTGTCGTCGTCGATAGCGTCCGCCATTGCATCCACGTCGGCGCGGAAATCCTTACCGACAGGAACGCGCCTGACCTCGAGATCCATGAGCCTAGTACCCTTTTCGAAGGCGGGGTGGACCGAGCGCGGGGCGACGATGTTGCCGCGAAACCTGGGCGACTTACGCTGCTTGCGGGTCCAGTCGCGACACGTTTGAACGGCCAGAACGATACTTTCGGTGCCACCCGTCGTCATGAAGCCCGCGGCGCCTGCGGGGGCATGAAACAGATCGAGCCCCATCGCAACGACCTCGTCCTCCATGCGCTTCACGCTCGGGAAGGCGCGTTTCCCGCCAAGTGCATTCTCGGAGAAATACTCGAAGAAGGCGGCTCGCCCGAGCTCGTAAACCTGATCGGTGGCCTTGAAGACGAACAGCGGCGCGCGTCCGTGCTGCCAATCGCAATCGCCTTCCTTGAAGCCTCTGAGCTCGGCGAGCACCGCTTCAGGCGAACGTCCGCTTTCGGGAAACCGCAATCGCATCTGTCACTCCCATCCCTGCCAGGTTCACAAGGCAATCTGCAAATTCTTCCGCCGCCATGCCGGCTTGACATTCATTTTCATCGCCTCCTATCATTCGTCAATGCGAAATGATTGTTCGGCACAACAGAACCGTGCGCGATCCGGCCTCAATAGCGGCCTGGACGTGCTCGAGTATTTGGCAGCGATCCGCCGACCGCTGACGCTGACGGAGATCGCCGCAAACGTTGGAATGTCCAAGTCGAGCATCCATCAAATACTCGCGACGCTCCAGCGGCGTGCCTTCGTTCGCCGATTGCCCGATCAGCGCTATTGCATCGGCATCAAGGCGTGGGAAATCGGCTGCGTCGCAGATTCGACGGGCCTTGCACGAACCACCGGCCCACATGTGGCGCAACTCGTGCGTGAATTGTCCGATGGCGTATCCGTGGGCGTGCTCGATGGTGCGGAGACCGTCTGCATCCAACTGGTCGAAAGCCCACGAGCCGTTCGCGTCCATTCCCATGTTGGCGACCGCACGCCGGCGCATAGCGTTTCTGCTGGCCTTGTGCTGCTTGCAGCGTTGGATGACGAAGCCGTGCGGCGACTGCTGCCGTCCAAGCTCAAGGTCTTTACGGATGCAACGCTGAAGTCTGCGGATGTCGTCATCGGTGAACTCGAGCGCGTCCGCGCGCGCGGTTACGCATTCTGCCGCGGTGCATGGCGCGCCGAGGTGGGAGGCGTTTCGGTGCCGATTATCGGTCCGGACAATCATGCGGTCGCGGCGCTTTGTGTCGCCGCGCCGGCATTCCGGACTACGAGAGATTGGGTTTCGCGCGTGGTTCCTGCGCTGAAGAAAGCGGCAAGCGACATTGAGCGCGATCTTGGTCGCGCAGCGGATGCTTCGGCTTCGTCGGATGCGGCCGAATAGGAGAGTGCGGAATGTTACGACGAGCTGGGTTAATGCCCGATACTGCTGCGCACGCACTGCACCGCGAAGGTAGCTGATATGAGTTCAACGATCGCCGCCCGCGCAAGACAACGCTTCGGGCGACTGCTCATACCGGCTTGCGGTATTCTCGGATTTGCGTTCCTCTACATTCCGATTTTCTTCCTCGTTCTGTTCTCGTTCAACGATCACATCATTCCGTCCCTGCCGTTTCGTGGCTTCACGATCGAGTGGTATCGCGAGCTGCGATACGATTTCGTCATGCACGATGCGCTCTACAACAGCATCTTCATCGCATCCTGGACCACGCTGATATCGACGACTCTGGGAACGCTTGCAGCGTTTCCGCTTGTCCGGCGGAGTTATCGCTTCAAGGGCGCAAGTCACCTCCTGGTTCTGCTGCCCATGATCATTCCGCACTTCCTCATGGGCGTGGCTTTGCTGATTTTCTTCAGCTTCCTGGATGTTCCGCTGTCGCGTCTGACGATCATTCTCGGGCATGTGGTCTTCACGACGCCGTTCGCGATCATGGTCGTCTCGACGCGCCTGTACGGCTTCGATCGAACGCTCGAACTCGCGGCTGCGGACCTTGGCGCCAATCCACGACGGACATTTCTCCACGTCGTCCTGCCAATTCTCATGCCGGGCATCGCGGGGGCCGCGCTGCTGGTGTTCGCACTGTCGATGGACGAGTTCTTGATCACCTACTTCGTATCAGGGCAGAGGGGCACGATCACAATGTATATCTGGAGCCTGCTGAAGGACGGCATCGCGCCGCGCGTGAACGCTCTGGCAACGGTACTGCTGCTTGCGTCGTTCGTACTGCTGCTGATCGGTAACTGGTTGTCATCCAGAACCTCTGCGACGGAGACATCCCGGTGAACGACGCTGTTCGTGCTAGCTCGCAATCGTCCGCTTCTGCTTCTGGTCGCGCCATAGAGATCCGCAAGGCTCGCAAGGTGTTCGGAGAAAGTGTCGCGCTCGATGAGATCTCACTCGACATTGAGCGCGGCGAATTCTTCTCTCTGCTCGGTCCGAGCGGTTGCGGAAAGAGCACGACGCTCAATCTGATCGGAGGATTCGAGGCGCCGACGAGTGGCGATGTGTTGATCGAAGGCCGCTCGGTGGCTCAGACGCCGCCCTATGAGCGGCCGGTGAATACGGTGTTTCAGAGCTACGCGCTCTTTCCGCATATGACGGTCTCCGAGAACGTCGAGTTTGGCCTCCGGATGAAGGGCGTTGCCCGTGCAGAGCGGCAAGCGGCGGCTTCCGAAATGCTGCAGATGGTGTCCCTCTCGGGATACGAGACGCGTCGGCCGGGTCAGCTCAGCGGCGGTCAGCGCCAGCGCGTGGCCCTTGCGCGAGCTCTTGTCAATCGTCCTTCGGTCCTGCTGCTCGACGAGCCACTGGGCGCCCTCGATCTCAAACTGCGCAAGCAGATGCAGATCGAGCTGACGCGCCTGCAGCGGCAGGTTGGCATCACATTCGTTTACGTCACGCACGATCAGGAAGAAGCGATGGCGATGTCGGATCGCATCGGCGTGATGAGCGGCGGGCGTCTATTGCAGGTCGGCGCGCCGAGGGAGATCTACGATCACCCAACGCATCGCTTCGTCATGGAGTTCATCGGGGCAGCGAATGGTTTCGAGGGTCGCCTTTTCCGGAAGGCCGACGGAATCGGCGCGGTGGATGTGGACGGCGTCGGGCGGTTGCGCGGGCGAATTACCGGCGCTGTCGGTGAGCAGGCACGCGTGGCGTTGCTCGTGCGGCCCGAGAAGATGCGCCTGTCGTTCGAGGGCGGTGTGGTCGGTGACAGCGAAATCGCCGGCGTCCTCGCGCACGTCTCCCGACTAGGATTCGTTACGCATTATACGGTGCGGCTCGACGGCGGAAAGGACGTGCTGTGCTATCGCCTCGCTGACAGTGAAGACGCGGACACAGTACCGCTCGAAGAGGGACGGCGCGTGGTCCTTTCGTGGAACGAGGACGATGCGCGCATATTTCTCGTTGATGAAGAGGGCTGAGAACAATTCAGTTCGTCAGTAGCAAAGTAAAGCGCAAGGAGACCGACATGGCGATAGTTCCGACACGCAGGCGGTTCATTGGTGGTGCGGCAGCGGCCGGCATCGCGGCTGGTGCCGGCATATCCGCGTGGCCGAGCCAGGCGAATGCCTCGGGCACCGTGAACTGGCTCGCCTGGGGCGGGCACGTTGAGCCGGCCGGCATCAAGGAATTCTTCGACAAGACCGGCATCAGGGTGAACCATATCGGAATGGGCGGGAACGCTGAGACGTTCGCCAAGCTCAAGCTGTCCGGCACATCCCAGTACGACATCTTCGAGGCCGATGGCCTTTGGCCCTTGCGTTACCATCAGGAAGGTTTCATCGAGCCGATCGATATCGAGAGCCTGCCGAACGTCACCAAGAATATGCATCCCGAGTTCAAGAAAATCCCGGCGCTTCAGGTCGAAGGCGGGAAGATGCTGATGGTGCCGTGGGGCTGGAACCCGACGCTGCTGGTCTACAACAAGAACAAGATTACGACGCCGCCGACGTCCTATGAAGCGCTGCTCGATCCGAAATACAAGGGGCGCGTCAGCTTCAGCGATCAGCACGAGTTCATGTGGCCGATGGCTGCCATGATCCTGGGTATCGAGAAGCCGTTCGCGATGAACAAGGAACAGCTCAGTCGCGCCAAGGACGTGCTGATCAGGATCAAGCGCAACGCACCGACGATTACCAAAGGATGGAATGAGCAACTCCGCCTCTTCGTCGAGGAGACCGTATGGATCGGGATGTCATCACCCGGCCGCGCACGTACCATTCAGACGTCGGGCGGCCCACCGATGGGTACAGAGGTGCCGAAGGAAGGCTATTACGGCTGGATCGATGGTGACATCCTGGTGAAGGGGGCGGTGAACCGGGACGCGGCGCTCAAGTGGATCGACTACATTCACAATGCGGAATACGTTGCGAAGAACTTCAAACGGTTGCAACGCGGCACTGCCAATCGTGCGGGCGCGGAGCTCCTGAAGTCTCGGGGTGACGGCGAAATCGTGACCGCAAACTTGATGGACCAGCCGGAGGTCGCGCTGAAGATGCGCCTCATCGAGGCGCCAGCCAGCCCTGAAGCCTATGCTGCAGCCTGGAACGAGGTGATGGCCGCGACATGAGGGCCCGCGCTACGGACGTTGGCGTTCAAACCAGGGAGCAGACCCCACTATGGGGTCTGTATCCAATGGTCGCGGTACAGCTTGCGCTGTTCGTCGTGCCGATCGCCATCATGTTCGTCTACAGTTTCTGGACGACGGAAAACTACCAAGTCATCCGCGAATGGACATTCGCGAACTATCTGGTGTTCTTCGAGAGCTGGACGTATCCGAGCGTTCTCTTCCGCACTCTTTGGACCTCGGTGATCATTACATTCGTCACCCTCTGCTTCGCTTATCCCTTCGCGTACTGGATCGCGCGATACACCAAGCGCTGGCAGAAGATATTGCTCGGTGCTGTGGTTCTATCGTTCTGGACAAGCGGCCTGCTGCGCGCCTACGCCTGGATGGCACTGCTCGGGCATGGCGGCATCATCAACAAAAGCCTGATGCAGATCGGTGTCATTGACGAGCCGCTGTCATTCCTATTGTACAACCCTTTTCCAGTCATTTTGGTGATGACATATTTCTCGCTGCCGTTCGCTGCGATCGCGATTTTCGCGTCACTCGAGAAGATGGACTGGGCACTGGTCGACGCGGCGGCGGATCTTGGTGCCAATCCCGTGCGGACGTTTTGGTACGTCACGTTGCCACTGACAATGCCGGGTGTGATCTCTGCCGCAATTCTCACGTTCGTGCCGTTGACGGGTATGTTCTTCGTGCCTTTGTTGGTCGGAAACCCGTCGAGCGCGATGATTGCGCCCTTGATCGCGAACCAGATGCAGGCATTCCAACTCGGCCTCGGCGCGGCGATGTCATTCATCGTGGCCATGGTGGTGATGGTGATTATCGCGGTGGCATGGCGTTACATCCGCTTCGAACGGATATAAGTGGACAGTCGCGCAGATGCCGTTTGAAGATCGATGGCACCATTCCTGCTTCGGCATTCAGGCTGACGACGCGGTCGAGATCACGTAGAGAGCCTCATTCGTATTACGCAATAACAGCACATGGGTCTGCCCATCTTCATCCTCTCCGGCGCGCCAATAAAATCAAGAAGTTAGAGAGATATCCCAAGAGGGGAAGTGTTCCTGCCGGGGGGCATCTGGGGACGCTGTGGCTAACGACGCGGATAAGGGAAAACTTGCGCGCTTCGCCATCGACAAGCGCGATTTTGACAAGTTGCTGCGCGAGCACGCGCCTGATGATCCTACTCGGACACAGCTGATGCAACTCATGCTCGATTTTCGGTCAACCTTGAACGCAGGTCTCCCGCTTCGTGCGCCGGCGAGGAGGGCGTTGCGGCCGTAGCTGCTGGAGGAACTGGGGAAATTCGAGAAGGCGTTCGGGACGGCCGCCCTGCTTATGAGTGGAGGTTCGGCGCCGACCAGGCAGGCCCTAGCCGACATTGTCGGTTCTGAGATGGCGCGACCGTTGACAGACGAGGCGTTTGAAGACGCCGGCGTTTCGGTAGACACGCCTTCGAGCCGCGAATTGAACATCATCAGATCGAGAGCGCGCGAGCCTGAGCGCGCCGTTGCGGAAGAAATGCGTAGCCGGCGCTCGAGCCGAGCGAGGCGCTCAGCTGAGGTGCTGTCGAGCTTTCTTGCCCGCTGTCATGCACTACTCGCAGCGCAGATGGAAATCGAGCGAGGCGATAAGCGTGGACGCCCAAGCCATCCGGAGCGTGAGTACGTACTCGCGAATCTAGCGTGTTCGAGGACATTTTCGATAGAGCCCCCACCTCGTCTGTAACCGGCAAGTACGTGTCGTTATCATCGGCGTTGCTGGAGCTGCTCGGGCTTCAAACACAGGGCGTCGAGTCCGCGGTGAAGCGCCTTCTCAAGCGAATGAGGCGTCCGGCCGCATCAAGGTCGAAACCGAAGAAATAAATCGAACGGTTTCGGTCGTGATCGGTATTCCGATTTCCGCCATTCGCGGCATGACCAACGAGCCAGACAACGTCGACCACATCCTTTCCTGGCCCGGAGTTTGGGCCCTCGTGAACTTGAGTCGGCAGACTGTCTGGCGGCTCGAGGCCCGAAACGCCTTTCCCCGGCGCATCCAGATCTCTCCCGGTAGGATCGGCTGGCGCACGAGCGAAATCGCTGCGTGGATCGACGGTACGTGGACACCGCGATCATGATGGGAAAGCTGACGGCTGAAGCACCCAGCGAAGGATCTACCCCGGTCAACGGGCATACGCGGCGGTGGCGCGCCAGCTTCGCGAGAACGGCTACTCACCGATACCGCTGTGCGACAAGAAGCCAAGTATTGTGGGCGGCCTGCGATCTTTTGCGAGCGACTACCTACTCTTGAAGAAATCGAACAGGAGGGGTCTTGGGCGCTTCGCGGGCAGCTCTCAATGAACGGTGTCGGTGTCGCGACCGTCGACAGTCTGATCATCATCGATGTCGACGACGATGCCGCAGTCGAGCGCGTGCTATCGATCGTGTTCATGGCTCCTTGTTTGAGAGGCAGACCAGCATGAGCGCATTCATCCCCATGGCTTGATCGCGCGTCCGGTTCGGAGCAACTTCTTCCTTCGCATGGTTATTAACGCGAGGAGGTTGACCCGAAGCGGACTCGGAATGGCTCAATTTGTAACTTCTCGTTCCTGCGTAAGCAGAGAAAAGCCGACTTCAGCGGTGTCTCTCTTCCGGACCGAATGTTGGTGCCTCAGCCCGGTCGCGATGACGCGGCCAACGGACATGACAGAGCGAAGGGGGCGAGGCGACCTGAAAGAGCACGCCTATCCGCCTGATGTGCAGAAACGTGAAATGGTGAGACGGCTTTCGGCTGGGCATGCTTGGCCGCTGTCCCGACCGCTATTCCAGAGGCAAGAGCAGCTATTGCCGGACTGCGGATTACCGCGTCTGCTGCTAATCGCGCCAGTAGGCGAAGCGCTTCTCAGCCGCCCTACTTTCGGCGCGCCAAGAGAGCCCGGCCATCGCTGCCATGAAGAACCAGACTTCCATCCGAACCGATGTCGAAGCGGATGACTGCTCCGAGAATCTGCATGAAAGAACTTTCCTGATCCAGGATCGGCTGCGCGCAGGCCATTCTCGATGTTCCAAGGCCCGAGAAGCTCAGGCCTTCTCCCGTCAATACATAGGAGCCGAAGAACCTGTTGCAGGAGCCATCTCCGCTCACTCGACCATCAGACCCGAAAGCAAGGGTAGGCTGCGCATCGGCAACGATTGCTTTTCCGTCGATTTGCCGGAGCGACCATTGGCCGTGGAGCAGGCTCGACGGATCGCCGCCACAGCCGGACAGCTTCTGATCAACCCTGAGCACCGTCACGGTATTTGGATGCGGCATTCCGCTCATCGTATCGACGCACAACGCATCTGCAATCATCATCGAAAATGACTGACCATCCACCGTCGCACGATAGGTCTTCACGCCGTCGGCAATTCGGGCTTCGGGCGTCGGCGAGATTGTGAACGTCTCGCCTCCCAGGCGCCGGAAGCTCAGGCCCGCTTCCGTAATCTGAACATGCCAGCTCGGCTCATTTCCACGGCCGTTGAAGTTCGTGCTTGCAGCCTCGGAGACGGCGGCGAAGGAAAGTGCGAGAGATAATGCGGCAATCCGCCCCGCGACGCCGACGGTTCTTCCTCCGCCAAATTCATTCATGCCCGTACTCCACATGCCGACGCCGCCCGTGCGAATGCGCCGCTTCTTGTCACCGGTAGCATCCGCACTGACGGAAGGGGCGCCATCGATCAGCATGAGTGAGAGCGTCGACAGCATCGCGATGCCTGCAGGTGGCAAAGCGCGTGTGCTCTCTTCGCGCGCCTAGCGCATCGGTGGCGCATAGAGGATGCCGCCCTGCACCCAAAGCGAGTTGACGCCGCGTTCAATTGCAAGCGGCGTCTCCTTGCCGAGATTGCGCTCGAAAATGTCGCCGTAGTTGCCGACCTGTCGGATGATATTGTGATACCAGTCGCGTGGCAGGCGCTCTGACAACGGCGGGATCGCCCCCGTCCCAGCAGCGGGCGGTGGCGCAGCGCGCGAATGGCCG
>JAEYYJ010000069.1 GCA_023430845.1 Pseudomonadota bacterium | reverse complement strand
TTGGGCTCGCGGATGACGAGTGAGCCGTCACTGATCTTGATGTCATTGAATGTGATGCGGCCCGGTAGCGCCGCATTGCCATCGCGGCCCGTAAGGCTCGCCCAGTTTCCGCTACCGTTCTCGTCGAGCACGAGATTGAGGACTGGCCCTTCCAGATCCACGCGGCGCGCTTCGACCGACCCGCCGATGAGCGGGGAAAGTGCGAGCAACACCGTGACTGCCTCGGCCTTGAAGAGCGGCTCGCCGATGGCGGCGGTGGTGTCCGCAACTCTCAGGCGCTCGATGTAGATGTACGGCACCGGCAGCAGGCGCACATTGATCCGTCCGCCGATGCGAACTTCCCGGCCAGCGAGACGCGACGCTTCTTCCTCGATGGCGCCGCGATAGCGGTCCCAGTCGATCGTGGCGGGCACGATGAACAGCGCCGCGAGCGCCGCAACGACCAGGACGCCGAGGATGACCAGGGTCCGCCTCATGATCGGCTCATCATCTCCTCAGCGTGCCGCGGTTCCGCGACGTTATGGGCGAAACATCCGGTGGCGTAGGGCGTTGCCCTTTTGACCCACCTCATGACCAAACACTGCAACAGTATACGACGTTTGGCCGCCGCCGTGCAGGCTTCGTGTATGTGCTCACGCCAGACTATGCTCACAATTCGGCGAGTCGGCGACAGTTAGCGCTGCTCGTGCTGCCGTTCGACGCAGTCAATTCGCAGGGGCGACGACCCAATGCCGACCTGGCAAGTGATTTTGCTCGGGCTCATCGAGGGCCTCACCGAGTTCATTCCCGTCTCCTCGACCGGTCATATCCTCCTCGCCGGGCACTTCCTCGGCTTCGACTCGCCCTCGAAGACGTTCGAAGTGCTCATCCAGCTCGGCGCCATCCTGGCAATCCTGACCGTCTATGCCGCCAAGCTCTGGCAGATGGCGCGAGACCTGCCAAGTGATCGGCGCACGCAGAAATTCGTCGCCGCCGTTGTGCTTGCATTCCTGCCGGCGGCATTCGCGGGTGTGGCGCTGCATTCGGTGATCAAGCAGGTGCTGTTCGCCTCGCCCATGCTCATCTGCATTATGCTGATCCTCGGCGGTTTCGTGTTGCTTGCCGTCGATCGTATGCGTCTCGAGCCCCGCATCCACGATGCGATGGACATCACGCCGTTGTTGGCCCTGAAGATCGGGATTTTCCAGTGCCTGGCCATGATCCCGGGCGTTTCGCGTTCGGGCGCCACGATCGTCAGCGCGATGCTCATGGGCACGTCGAAGCGCGCGGCGGCCGAGTTCTCGTTCTTCCTCGCCATGCCGACCATGGCCGGCGCTTTCGCTTACGACCTCTACAAGACCTATGCGGAGCTCGATGCACAGACCATCCGCGGCATCGCCCTCGGTTTTGTGGTGTCGTTCATTGCCGGCGTCATTGTCGTGCGCTACCTGCTCGACTTCGTCAGCCGGCATGGCTTCGCGCTCTTCGCGTGGTGGCGGATCATCATCGGCGGCCTCGGCCTCGGCGCGCTGATGGTGCTGGGCTAGGCGGCGTGCGACGTCGCGGGCTCGGTGAGGACGGCGTGCAGGGCCGCGCGGTCGCGTGAGGCCTTGAGCTTCTCGAGAGCCAGCGGATCCCGCAGCAGACGCGAAATGCGGGCGAGCGCCTTGAGGTGGTCGGCCCCGGCTTGCTCAGGTGCGAGCAGTAGAAAGACCAGCTCGACAGGTTCCCCATCGGTCGCGTCGAAGTCGATCGGCGTTTCGAGGCGTGCGAACAGGCATACGATCCGGTTCAGGCCCGGCGGTTTGCCGTGTGGGATGGCAATGCCGCGGCCGAGACCGGTCGAGCCGAGCCGCTCGCGCTGGAGCAGGGTCTCGAAAATGGCTCGTTCGTCGAGGCCGGTCAGCTCAGCCGCCTTGTGGGCGAGATCATGGAGCACCTGCTTCTTGCTCTTGGCCTTCATGAGGGCGATGACGCCCTCTGGCTTGATCAGGTCACCGAGGTCCATTTTTCTTCTCATTCCCCTCAGATGGGTGCCCGTCCCGGGGAAAGGGAGAGGGCATCGTCAAACGTCTTTATTCTTCAAACGCCACGACCGACGCTGACCCGTCTTAACTGTCGAGATTTTCATGCATAAGCGGTGCCAGAGCCGGCTTCTGGCACGTCGCCGGCACGAAATCATGGCAATGGCCGCGGCCTCCGAAACACATGCTTCAGTCGCGCTCCAGCACCATCACGGTTAACGGCCAACAGGACCTCCATTTCGCGCATCAGGGTCTGCCCGTCGTCAGAGCCTGTACAAAACGCATATGACAGCCCGGCTAAAGCCTGACCCCGCCTTGCCTTTTGTTTGCCTGTCCTAACGCGGTGCCGCCCCCGGCAACGGCACCTTCCGACCCGCTTCGGGACCTCACCTGGGTCTCCCGTCGAGAATCTGCCGCCTGACAACCTGTGCCGCGACTCCGATGCGGCGAGGAGGCTCCTTGTGCTCCTGTATGCCGAGTCGGGATGGGGCGGATACATAGATCAGTGTGGATCGTACTGTCAATTCGTTGGCCGGCCTTCGAGCAGGCCCACCGTTCAGCCCAGAATGAGGCAATTCAGATGCCTGTCCGCCGCTCGGATGGGCAGGAAACAGCGGATTGCCGGAATTGGCGCCAGCCGAGCCGGCCCGCCTTATTCGAGGATGGCCTTGCTTGCGACTTGGATCGGGTAATGGCCCGCATGATCCGTAATGCGTCCGGCGGCGCCGGCCTCAAAGCGGGCCCGCTCGTCGGCGGTCAGCGGGCGCTTCTTCCAGACAGACGGATCAACGACGACGTAGACCACCTCCGCCGTGACGATGGTGTCCCGCGAACCGGCCACCCGGACCTCGAAACCGAGGGTGACAGAGGTCGTCCCGAGCCGGACAGGGCGCACGGAGATTTCCAGCACGTCGTTGAAGCGCGCCGGCGCCGTCCACTCGATGAGCTGGCGCACGACCTGGATTTCGAGCGAGCCGTCGAAAGGATCGCGACCGGGAAACGTCGCGCGTAGGAACTCCGTCACGGCGAGATCGACGTAATCGCCGTAGCGGGCATTGAACACGACGTGCTGGGCGTCGCAATCCTGGTAGCGCACGCGCGTGTAGTAGCGGAACGGGTTCATTCGCTTTCCCTGCGGAAGACGTGAAGCGTATCGGGCCCTGACATGTTGCGGGCAACGCAGACGAGCCCCTGACCGGCGAAATGTTGCTCGAGGTCGGGGCCGGCAACTTGAATGCTGGGGCCGGTGCTTTTCGCGGGGCTGACGGCGACGATCACTTCGTCGGCGAGACCGGCCGCGAGAAAGGCCGCCCACATTTTCGGTCCGCCTTCGACGAGCAGGCGCGTGACGCCGTTCTTGGCGAGGCGTGCGAGCAGCGTCGGGAGCACGATCTGGCCGTTGCCCTCAGGATGGATGTCGAAGGTCACATGCCCACGATTGGCGGCGTGCGGAGAGGCCATCAGGCGGGCTTCATCGGCGCGTGTCGCGAGCCAGACCATGGGATAGCGGGCGCCCGGCTTGCTGTCGTCGGCCGAGTACACTTTGGCCGTGGCCGGCGTGCGCAGGGCACCATCAACGATGACGCGTCGAGGCGAGCGGCCGGAGAGGCCGGGCAGGCGGCAGTTCAGTGCGGGATCATCCGCCAGAACCGTGCCGGCACCGACGAGAATGGCGTCCGCCTCCGCGCGCAGCAGATGGGCATAGGCGCGCGCCTCGGGGCTCGTCACCCAGACAGGAGCGCCATCGCCGGCAGCTACCGCGTGGCTGGCATCGAGGGCCATCTTGAGCTGGACGAACGGTCGCTGTGCCGTTTGCGAGAGAATGTGCCCGAGCGTCACGAGGCGTGCTTCATCGGCCTGCACGCCGATCTCGACTTTGATGCCGGCTTCGCTGAGCTGGGCGAAACCGCGGCCGGAGACGATCGGGTTCGGATCGGGGATCGCGCAGACGACACGCTTCAGGCCCGAGCTGACCATGGCATCGGCGCAGGTCGGCAGGCGGCCGGTGTGCGCGCAGGGCTCGAGCGTGAGGTACATGGTGCGGCCGCGCGCGCGCTCGCCGGCGCGCTGCAGCGCTTCCTTCTCGGCGTGCGGCCGTCCGCCCGGTTGCGTCCACCCGCGTGCGATGACCTCGCCGGTGTCCTCGTTGACGACGACCGCGCCGACCGACGGATTGGGCGCAGTCGTACCGAGCCCGCGCCGCGCGACGCGCAGCGCAATGTCCATCATATGTCGGTCGAACTCGGCGCTGGGGGTCGGCATCAGCTCACTGCTTCAAGTCCACGCCGGGGATGACCGGCGGCGCCGCCTCGGGCGCGTCGTCGTTGAGCCCGAGCGGCCGGCCCGCGATCTCGCCGAGCACTTCGTGGAAGTCGGCCGCCTCGCGGAAGTCCCGGTACACGGAGGCAAAACGCACATAGGCCACGGGATCGAGGGCGCGCAAGCCCTCCATGACCAACTCTCCTATGGCGGAGGAGGTTACCTCGGTCTCGCCCATGCTTTCGAGCTGGCGCACGATGCCGGTCAGCATCCGCTCGATGCGCTCCGGGGCGACCGGCCGCTTGCGTACGGCGAGTTCCACCGAGCGCGCGAGCTTCTCGCGGTCGAAGCCGACACGGCGGCCCGAGCGCTTGGCTACGACGAGTTCACGCAGCTGGACGCGCTCAAACGTGGTAAAGCGGCCACCGCAATCGGGGCAGATGCGACGGCGGCGGATGGCCGCGCCTTCTTCGGTCGGGCGGCTATCCTTGACCTGGCTGTTCTCGCTCGCGCAGTAGGGGCAGCGCATCGGTTGGCCTCCAGGTGGGGCAGGCGGGCCCGGCTCTGGCGGGCCTGGATTCAGTCGTAGATGGGGAAGCGTTCGCAGAGGGCGATGGCTTCCTCGCGGATGCGGTGCTCGATCTGGGCGTCGCCGGCATCGCCATTGCGCGCGAGACCGTCCAGCACCTCGATGATCATGCGGCCGATCTCTCGGAATTCGCCTGTGCCGAAACCGCGCGTGGTGCCGGCCGGCGTGCCGAGGCGAATGCCCGACGTCACGAACGGCTTCTGCGGATCGAAGGGTACGCCGTTCTTGTTGCACGTGATGTGCGCACGTCCGAGCGCAATCTCGGACGCCTTGCCGGTGAGCTTTTTCGGCTGCAGGTCGACGAGCAGGAGATGATTGTCCGTGCCGCCGGCGACGATGTTATAGCCGCCCGCCTTGACGGTCTCGGCGAGCACCTTGGCATTGTCCACGACGGCCTGGGCGTAGACCTTGAACGATGGCTGCAGCGCCTCATGGAACGCCACGGCCTTCGCCGCAATAATGTGCATGAGCGGGCCACCCTGGAGGCCGGGAAACACCGCGGAGTTGATCTTCTTGGCGATATCCTCGTCGTTGGTGAGGATGATGCCGCCGCGCGGACCGCGGAGCGACTTGTGCGTCGTCGTCGTCACGACATGAGCGTGCGGCACCGGCGAGGGGTGCACGCCACCTGCCACGAGGCCTGCGATATGGGCCATATCCACCATCAGGTACGCGCCGACGCTGTCGGCAATGGCGCGGAAGCGCGCCCAGTCCCAGAAGCGCGAGTAGGCGGTGCCGCCGGCCAGGATCAGCTTGGGCTTGTTGGCCTTGGCAATGCGCTCGACCTCGTCGAGGTCGATGAGCTGATCTTCCTTGCGCACGCCATAGGGCACGACCTTGAACCACTTGCCGCTCATGTTGACCGGCGAGCCGTGCGTGAGATGGCCGCCCGCATTGAGATCGAGGCCCATGAAGGTGTCGCCGGGCTGCAGCAGCGCCAGGAACACGGCCTGGTTCATCTGGCTGCCCGAGTTCGGCTGAACGTTCGCGAACTTGGCGCCGAAAAGCTTTTTGGCGCGCTCGATCGCGAGCGTCTCGACCTCGTCGACGTACTGGCAGCCGCCATAGTAACGCTTGCCCGGATAACCTTCGGCGTACTTGTTGGTGAGAACGGTGCCGGCTGCTTCGAGCACGGCACGCGAGACGATGTTCTCCGACGCGATAAGCTCGATCTCGGTCTGCTGGCGCACGAGCTCGCGACCGACGGAACCGAACACCTCGGGATCAGCCTCGGCGAGGGACTGGGCGAAGAAGGCGTTCTGCGCTTCACGTGCGCGCGCGGCGGTCGGCATGGGCGGATCCCGGAGTGTTGAAGGCGTAACCGTGTGCTACGGCGGCCCTCTTAGCAGCGTTTACCGGCCGCGCCAATGGCTTGGGGGCATGGCGGACGGTACACCCAACATCTTGGGGCCACCCCTCCCCAGGCACATGGCCGCATCCCGGGAGAGGGGGCGGGTTCCGGTTGCTCCTGCTCGGCCGAGCCCCTAATCTGCCGCGGTTTTTTGCGCCCATCTGCGAGGCTTCATGAAGTTCACGGGAAGCAAGTCCTACGTCGCGACCGACGATCTGAAGGTCGCGGTGAACGCGTCGATCACGCTCGAGCGTCCGCTCCTCATCAAGGGGGAGCCTGGGACCGGCAAGACCGTGCTTGCGCAGGAGGTCGCCAAGGCTCTCGGCGCGCCGCTCATCGAGTGGCACATCAAGTCGACCATCAAGGCCCAGCAGGGGCTTTATGAGTACGACGCTGTGTCACGCCTGCGCGACAGCCAGCTCGGTGACGAGAAGGTCAAGGACATCTCGAATTACATCAAGCGCGGCAAGCTCTGGGAGGCGTTCACGGCCGACGTGCGCCCCGTGCTCCTGATCGACGAGATCGACAAGGCCGATATCGAGTTCCCGAACGACCTCCTGCAGGAGCTCGATCGCATGGAATTCTTCGTCTACGAGACGGGTCAGACCATCAAGGCGCACAAACGCCCGATCGTGATGATCACGTCGAACAATGAGAAGGAGCTGCCGGACGCCTTCCTGCGCCGCTGCTTCTTCCACTACATCAAGTTCCCTGATCCTGAGACGATGAAGGCCATCGTCGAGGTCCATTTCCCGGATCTCAAGGGCCGGCTCGTCTCCGAGGCGCTCAAGATCTTTTACGACATGCGCGATGTGCCGGGCCTCAAGAAGAAGCCGTCTACGTCGGAGCTGCTGGACTGGATCAAGCTGCTCATGAACGAGGATATCGGGCCGGAAACGCTGCGCGAGACTGACCCGCGCAAGCTGATCCCGCCGCTGCACGGCGCACTGCTCAAGAACGAGCAGGATGTGCACCTCTTCGAGCGCCTCGCCTTCATGTCCCGGCGCAAGGAAAGCCAGAATTAGCAGCGAGACGCTGTCAGGCAGCTTCTGACAGGCTATAAGCGGCGAACGGGCTCTCGGCAGCCCGCGATGGATTATTGGCGGGCGGCTGATGAAGACCCAAGGACAGGCGACACCTCTGACAGTCGGGCGGGCAAGCGCACTCAACGGCACCGTGCGCGTACCCGGTGACAAGTCGATCTCGCATCGGTCACTGATGCTTGGCGCGGTGGCGACGGG
>JAEYYJ010000390.1 GCA_023430845.1 Pseudomonadota bacterium | reverse complement strand
GCGAGATAGTCGACCGCACCGAGCTTCACCGCCGACACCGCGGTTGCGAAGTTGCCGTACCCGGTGAGCACGATCGTTCGCGCGTCCGGGCGGATGCGCGCCAGCTCCGCGATCACGTCGAGGCCGTTGCCGTCATCGAGACGCATATCGACGACACAGAAAGCCGGCGGCTTCTGGCGGATGAGATCGAGCCCCTCGGCTACCGAATGTCCCATGCGGACTTCGAAGCCGCGCAGCTCCATGGCCCGGCCGAGCCGCTGCAGAAACGCCTTATCGTCATCGACGATGACGAGGGTGCGATCGGCCGGCAGCTCATCCTGCTTGAACGAGAGGTCTTCAGACACGGCACTGTTCTCCATATCCATCAGCATACCGGAGGTTGCACGCATCGCCAAGCCCGTAGCCGTTGGTACTTGGACCCGGTTAACAGCCTGAAATCAATTAGATGTCATTGCCATGACCGCCCCACCGGAAGCAGCCCCTGTGGGTAGATCGAAAGCGCTTCTCGGCCAGGCGATCTTGACAACTGCACCTCGCCCCGGTGCCGTACGATTGGCGAGCGTCACTTGTCCACCCGAACGCTCGAGCAGCGTCTTGGCGATGAAGAAGCCGAGTCCGAGGCCCGCCCCGCTACGTCTTGCCTGCGCGCCCGCACCGCTCCGGGCACCGGCTGGCCTGGACGTCACATACGGATCGCCGAGCGTGTCCATGATCTCGGGCGAGAAGCCGGGCCCATCATCCGCTATCGTGATCGACACTTCCGCATCATCCCACAGCGCCGACACCTCGACACGCTCACGGGCAAAGTCCACGGCATTCTCGATGATGTTGCCGAGGCCGAAGATCACGCCGGGGCGGCGTTCGCCGATCGGTTCGCGTCCGTCCGGCGCGGCCACACCATTGCGCGCAGCCGACGGCCGCGCCGTGATCTCGATGCGAATGGCGGCCGACTTGTAGGGCTGTGCGGCTTCCTGAATGAGCTGGGTCAAGGGCAGGCTGACATGGTGCGGGTCCTGTTCGCCGGGGCGCCGCGTGAGCTTGCGCAGAATTTCGCGGCAACGGTCCGCCTGTGAGCGCAGCAGTCCGATATCTTCCGCAATATGCGGCGCCATGTCGGGCGTACCCGCCACTTCGCGCTCCAGCTCCTTCGTCACGAGCGCGATGGTCGCGAGCGGTGTTCCAAGCTCATGGGCCGCCGCCGCAGCCAGTCCGTCGAGCGCGTGCAGGCGCTGCTCGCGCGCGAGAACGAGCTCCGAAGCTGCGAGCGCCGCCGTCATCAGGCGCGCTTCGCGTGAGAGACGTGACGTGTAGAAGCCAAGGAAGAGCGTGCCCGCTACGATCGCGGTCCAGACGCCTGCCTTGTAGATCCAGGGCAGCGCAAACATGGCAGGCGGGTACCAGGGCAGTGGCATGTGATAGGCGACGAGCAGCGTCGCCGCGGCCATCGCCAGAATGCCGAGGCCGATGGTGTTGCGTGTCGGAAGCGTCGCGGCCGAGACGGTCACCGGCGCGATGAACAGCAGCGCGAAGGGATTCTCTAGGCCGCCGGTCAGATAGAGCAGGGCTGCCAGACCGACGATGTCACACGCCAGCACGGCCGACGCAAAGCTCGGACTGAGACGATGGCGCGCCGGATAAAGCACTCTGAGGCCGACGTTCACCCAAGCGGAAAGCGCAATCAGCAGCAGGCACCAGCCGAGCGGAAGATCAAAATCGAGCCCCCAGTAGACGAAGAGCACCGTCCCGAGCTGGCCGAGCACGCCGAACCAGCGCAAACGTACGATGGTCTGCATCCTGAGGCGGCTCTCGTGGGCGCCGAGGGAGTTTAGCTCGATGATGGGGGCCATGGGTGCGTCACCGCTCGTCAAACGCACATGCCTGCACGCGTCGCCACAGAGGCTCATCGCCGCAGGGCGCTAACCTTGTCGCAGAGCGTCCTGTAGACCAGATTGAGCCAAAGAGGAAACAGTCAAGCAGCAGGAGGCCTCTTCGCTGCTCAGATGGGCCGCGGATGGCCCCAGGTGTCTTCATGAATTTCCGCCTTGCTGCCATCGCCCTCGCCGCTGCGCTCGTCGGTGGGCTTGTGGCGTTCGCCGTCGTGCAGCCACAGGTGTCGAATGTACTCCCATCGACCGGCAAGGCCCTGGTCGGAGGCCCCTTCACGCTTGTCGATCACACTGGCAAGACGGTCACGGAGAAGGACTTCCGCGGCCGCTACATGCTCGTCTATTTCGGCTTCACGCACTGCCCGGACGTGTGCCCGACGGGTCTTCAGGTCATGTCAGCGGCGCTCGAAAAGGTCGGCGCCAAGGCAGATCAGGTAACGCCGATCCTGATCACCGTCGATCCCGAGCGTGACACGCCCGAGCAGCTCGCTTCATACGTACCGAGCTTCCATCCCCGCCTCGTAGGATTGACCGGCTCACCCGAACAGGTCGGCGCGGCGCTCAAGTCCTACCGCGTCTACGCGAAGAAGGTCGATGATCCGAAATCGGCGGCGGGCTTCACCTTTGATCATACCTCGCTTTTCTACCTCATGGACCGCAACGGCGACTACATCGCGCACTTCACGCACGCGACACCGGTCGACCGCATAGCCGAGAGACTGGCGAAGCTGCCCTAGAGCGCGCAGCAGAGTACTGAGCGCAGCCAAAGCAATTGGGCGTGCCCGATAGGCCGATGAGCAATCGCGGGGCGATGCATATCCGCAGCCGCCCGCTCCTCTCGCCGGCAGCCTGCGGAAGTCCTCCTAAACCCTTAACCAATTTGACATTCTCACGAATCCGACCAGAGTGGCTTGTGGGAGATTGTGTCATCTGAGTGATCGTTCCGTCGCGACAAGGCGCCGCCCAGTGCAATCGGTGAAGGTGTAACCACCGGAACTGCCGACCGCACTGAGTGCAAGCAAGATGCGCCGCACGTCGGAGCCAACGATCATTCGAGGAAACACATTGGGGGAGTTCAGATGCTCTACCACTGGTACGAGCTCGGCCATGCGGCCGTGCGACCTGTTCGTGCTGCCGCAGGATCGGCCCGCCTCCTGCTTTCGAACCCCTTCAATCCGCTGACGCACACGAGCGTCGCACGGCACACGGCCGCTGCCCTTGAGGTTTTCGAGCGCACGACGCGGCGCTACGACAAGCCGAACTATCGCATCGATCGCACCAATGTGGACGGCATCGATGTCGGCGTGCGCGAGGAAGTCGTGTGGGAGCACCCCTTCTGCCGCCTCGTACACTTCAAGCGCAACATCGCGCCCGCGCGTGCCGCGCGTGATCCACGCCTCCTGCTCGTCGCACCCATGTCGGGCCACTTCGCGACGCTGCTGCGCGGCACGGTCGAAACTTTCCTGCCGGACCACGAGGTCTACATCACCGACTGGCTGGATGCGCGCGACGTACCGATGTCAGCCGGCGAATTCCGCCTCGATGACTACATCGACGCGATGATCGCCATGTTCCGCCATTTCGACGGCGACGTGCACGTCTTCTCCGTGTGTCAGCCGTCGGTGCCTGTGCTCGCCGCCGTCTCGCTCATGGAAGCCGAAGGCGATCCAGCCGTGCCGCTCAGCATGTCGCTCGCCGGCGGTCCGATCGATACCCGCCGCAGCCCAACGATCGTGAACCGGCTCGCGGAACAGCGCGGCACCGATTGGTTCCGTCGCAATGTGATCACGCAGGTGCCGTGGCCCAATCCCGGCTTCGGGCGCTCGGTTTATCCGGGTTTCCTGCAGCTCAGCGGGTTCATGACCATGAACCTCGACCGGCACATGAACGCGCACAAGGATCTCTTCTTCCATCTCGTGCGCGGCGACGGCGACAGCGCCGAAAAGCATCGCGAATTCTACGATGAATATCTCGCCGTCATGGATCTGACTGCGGAGTTCTACCTCGATACGGTCGACACAGTGTTCGTGCGCCATCTCCTCGCAAAGGGTGAAATGCGCCACCGTGGGCGCCTGGTCGATCCGAGTGCTATCCGCCGCGTCGGGCTCTTCACCATCGAGGGCGAGAAGGACGACATCACCGGCCTCGGCCAATGCCAGGCTGCGCACGACCTCTGCACGTCATTGCCGGACACGGACAAGATGCACTTCACGTGCCCGCACGTCGGCCACTACGGCATTTTCAACGGCTCGCGTTTTCGCCGCGAGATTGCACCGCGAATCGCAGCCTTTGCACGCGAACGCGATCCGCGCACGAAGGCAGGCATCGCCGCACCGGCACTTCGTCGCACCGCGCCGCGCGAAAAGATTGATGCGGAGCGCCGCGAAATTTCTGCGGCCGCCTTCACATTTGGTAACGACACACCCGCGCGTCCTCGGCGCACGACGACGCGGCACGACGACGCGGCGGCCACTAGGCAGCCTTCACATACGCACGCAGCCGATGCGCTCTATCTGCCTCAGCTCGCACATCTAACAATGCTGCAGCTCGCCGGCAGTCTGCTGCTCGACGGACTGAAAGTTTGGCAGCAATAACGCCCTGAATTCTGCGACTCAGTCGTGCGCAAATATCTGTGGCGCTGATGCGTCGCGTGGCGTTGCCGCAACATACTTTTGCTCTCATGCGTTCTTCCCGCGGCAAAGGGTTCGCGCGGTCGGTCGAGCCTGCTAGGAATCGATCACTCGGCGGTGCATCGAGGTGCGCCGCAGGACTGCCTCAAACGAGTGCGAAGCGCGTCAGTCGAGTGGTGTACCTGACACCGGTCGATGGGGGATTCATGCAGATGCGCTACCGGCGCAATCCCTCACGCACATTGGGAGACGAGCGAGGACGCGCATGAAGCGGCGGACCGCAAAATCGACAGGCAAGGCGACGGCTGCTTCAGTTCAGCTGCTGAAGGTGGACGGTATCTCTGCGCCAGTGGAAGTGCGTCGCCACCCGAAGGCGCGTCGTCTCACGCTGCGCGTCAGTCGCACGCAACACGCCGTCATTCTGACCATGCCGCGCAGCTCCGATCTGCGCGAGGCGGATCGCTTTCTGCTGCGCAATCGCGACTGGGTGCGCGAGCGCCTCGAATGCGTGCCGGAGCCCGTGCCACTGGTCGAAGGTGCCACCTTCCCCGTCCGGGGCGTACCGCATGAGATCGCGTTCGAGCCGGCCGTTCGCGGCGCCGGCGTGGTCGAGATTGCCACGCGCGCGGGTCGGCGCGTTCCTGTCGTCATCGTGCGCGGCACGTTGGAGCACGCCCCCCGGCGCCTGCGCGATTGGCTCTATGCCGAAGCCGCACGCGACCTGCAGACAGCCGTATCACGTTACGCCAAAGCGCTCGGCGTCCGGCCGCTCAGGATCACGCTCCGCGATCAGAAGACGCGATGGGGCTCCTGCTCGAGTGCGGGACAGCTCTCGTTTTCCTGGCGGCTGCTGATGGCCCCGCCGGTCGTTCTCGACTACGTGGCGGCCCACGAGGTCGCCCATCTCGTCCACATGAACCACGGTCC
>JAEYYJ010000352.1 GCA_023430845.1 Pseudomonadota bacterium | reverse complement strand
CGCAAGAAGCACGGCGCCGAGCGTGTCGCGGTCGTCGATTTCGACGTCCATCATGGCAATGGCACACAGGACATCTTCTGGAGCGACAAGGATCTCTTCTTCGCCTCGACGCACCAGATGCCGCTCTATCCAGGCACGGGCGCACTCGGCGAGACCGGCGTCGGCAACATCTTCAATGCCCCGCTCCGTCCGGGCGACGGCGGCGAACCGTTCCGCGAGGCGATGGAATCGCGCATACTGCCCGCCTTGCGGAATTTCGGCCCCGATCTGGTGCTGATTTCCGCAGGGTTCGATGCGCACCGCGACGACCCGCTGGCCAACCTTCAGCTCGTCGAAAGCGACTTTGCCTGGGCGACCGAGGCCCTCGCCGAGGTGGCCCGTCGCCAGGCTCATGGCCGCGTCGTCTCGATGCTCGAAGGGGGCTACAATCTGACCGGCCTGGCGCGCTCGGTCGCCGTTCACATCAAGGGCCTGATGGACGCCGGATCGTAGCGTCCCGCCCGAGGAGACAATCATGCAGACGACCAAGCCCCAAAGCCGGCACGCCGATATTCGCGAAATGTCGTTCGAGCGTGCGTTGAAGGAGCTCGAAGCCATCGTCGGACGCCTCGAGCGCGGCGATGTCGAGCTCGAGGAGTCCATCAGCATCTACGAGCGTGGCGAAGCGCTGAAGGAGCATTGCGACCGTCTGCTGAAGCAGGCCGAAGCCAAGGTCGAGAAGCTGACTTTCGCGAGCGATGGCACGCCGAAGGGCGCCGCGCCGCTGGATCCCGACAAGGATACCTGACGCCCAAGGGCATACACCCCGTCGCCGCGCGCACGCACGCTCTTCAGCTCCATTCGCACCGATCGGATTTGATGCCCGCCGGACACACCGTCCGCGCGCTGAGCGTCGCACGCGCATTCCGGCGGCAGCCTGCTCGGAAAACTCGCGGCATATGCCTGGGGACAAGCCGCCTAGACGTACTTGATCCCGCTGAATCACGAGAAAATGAGCCCGGCTCGCGGCTGCCGGCGGCATCATCTTGTCCCCGGTGGCGACGGCCGAGGGAACTTATCAAGAAAAGCAGACGCTATTGGGAGGGAGCACGGTGAACAGATAACCCGAGAGGTCACCATGCGGCTCGGACTTGGACTTGCTGTTCTGCTCGCCCTGATGATGCCGGCGCCTGCCAGCGCCCACGATTGGTACCCGATCGAATGTTGCAGCGGCTACGACTGCGCGCCAGTCGATCAGGCCGAGCTTCAGGAGGGGGATACGCTCGTCGTCACCTCAAAGCACGGCACCGGCATCGTGCCCGCCTCCATGACCCGGCGCGAGTCCAAGGACCATCGGATGCATGTTTGCATGCGCAAGAGCTGGGACGGCCAGATGCGCGTTATCTGCGTTTTCCTGCCGCCCCAGACATGAGGCCGGTACATCGCGCCGTCGGCCTCGGCACGTAGCCCTGCGCGGATTGCGACCTTTGGCGTCATCGCCGAGGGAAGCCATTGGCGTAGGATGACTTTTTCTTCGTGTGTGGCTCGTGGCTTCTGCTACGCTCCGGAGCGTGATAACGAGGCGCCGAGCGCCCGAGATCGTGAGCTGGAAATTTCATGTCGAATTCCGAGAGCAAAACGCCCCTTCTCGATCAAGTCCGCACACCCGACGATCTCCGCGGGCTGCCCGAGAAGGATCTGCGCCAGCTCGCCGATGAGCTGCGGACCGAGACCGTCGACGCGGTTTCCGTAACCGGCGGACATCTCGGGGCCGGACTAGGCGTCGTCGAGCTTACGGTTGCTCTGCATTACGTGTTCGACACGCCGCGCGACCGCCTGATCTGGGACGTCGGCCATCAGGCCTACCCCCACAAGATCCTCACCGGCCGGCGCGACCGCATCCGCACACTGCGCCAGGGTGGTGGCCTCTCCGGCTTCACCAAGCGCTCCGAGAGCGAATACGATCCGTTCGGCGCCGCGCATTCTTCGACCTCGATCTCGGCCGGTCTCGGCATGGCGGTGGCCCGCGATCTCGACGGCGCCAAGAACAACGTCGTGTGCGTCATCGGCGATGGCGCCATGAGCGCCGGCATGGCCTACGAGGCCATGAACAACGCAGGCGGCCGCAACGAGCGCCTTATCGTCATCCTCAATGACAACGATATGTCGATCGCACCGCCCGTCGGCGCACTCTCGACCTATCTCGCGCGCATCACCTCGAGCGGCACGTACCTGCATCTGCGCGAAGCCATGAAGCAGCTCGCCAAGCGGCTGCCCAAGCAGTGGGAGCTGCGCGCCGCCCGCGCCGAGGAATACACCCGCACCTACTGGACCGGCGGCACGTTCTTCGAGGAACTCGGCTTCTACTACGTCGGCCCGATCGACGGCCACGACTTGAGTGTTCTGCTTCCCGTGCTCAAGAACGTCCGCGACGCCGAGCAGGGACCGATCCTGGTCCATGTCGTGACCAAGAAGGGCAAGGGCTATCCGCCCGCAGAGGCCTCGGACGACAAGTATCACGGCGTAAACAAGTTCAACGTCGTCACTGGCGCGCAGGTGAAGGTCAAGCCAAACGCACCGAGCTATACGAAAGTCTTCGCGGACAGCCTGATCACGGAAGCGCGCAAGGATCCGAAGATCGTCACGGTCACGGCGGCCATGCCGTCCGGCACGGGCCTCGATCTCTTCGGTCAGGAATTTCCCGAGCGGACATTCGACGTCGGCATCGCCGAGCAGCACGGCGTCACGTTCGCCGCCGGTCTCGCGACGGAAGGCTACAAGCCCTTCTGCGCCATCTACTCGACGTTCCTGCAACGCGCCTATGATCAGGTCGTCCACGACGTCGCGATCCAGCGCCTGCCCGTGCGCTTTGCGCTCGACCGCGCCGGCCTCGTCGGTGCCGATGGCCCAACGCACGCGGGCTCGTTCGATATCGCCTACCTCGGCTGTCTGCCTGATTTCGTGATCATGGCCGCCGCCGACGAAGCCGAGCTTCGGCACATGGTCGCGACCGCCGTCGCCATCGACGATCGCCCGAGCGCCTTCCGCTATCCGCGTGGCGAGGGCGTCGGCGTCGATCTCCCCGAAGTCGGCGTGCCGCTCGAGATCGGCAAGGGCCGCATCATGCGCGAGGGTTCGGCCGTTGCCATCCTCTCACTCGGCACGCGCTTAGCCGAGAGCCTCAAGGCGGCCGACCAGCTCGCGGCCCTCGGTCTATCGACGACGGTCGCCGACGCCCGCTTCGCCAAGCCGCTCGACGAGGATCTCGTGCGCCGCCTCGCGC
>JAEYYJ010000342.1 GCA_023430845.1 Pseudomonadota bacterium | reverse complement strand
AGGAGCGCGATGGCGACAGAGCCGACACCGCCTACCGCGCCCGTCACGAGAATGGGGCCACGGTCCGGCGTGACGCCATTGCGCTCCAGCGCCAGCACGCACAGCATAGCCGTGTAGCCGGCGGTGCCGATCGCCATGGCCTGAGCCGGCGTGAACGCCGCCGGACGCGGCACGAGCCAGTCGGCCTTGACGCGCGCGCGCTGCGCATACCCGCCGAGGTGGGTCTCGCCAACGCCCCAGCCGTTCAGAATGACGCCGTCGCCGACCTTGAATGCGGGATTGTTGGACGCGATGACGTCGCCTGCGAAGTCGATACCCGGAATCATCGGCCAGCGGCGCACGACGGGCGCCTTGCCCGTGATGGCGAGGCCGTCCTTGTAGTTGATCGTGGAATGCGAGACGCGAACAGTCACGTCGCCGTCCATGAGATCGGCGTCGGTGAGATCGGTCCATGCAGCGGTCGGGCCGGCCTCGCCCTTCGTCAGCAGCAGGCCTTTGAACGACGACATGGTATGCCTCCCTGGCGCAAATACTGTTAGCCCGGATTTACGCCACGCGGGTGCATCTGTCGAGTTTGCGGGGCGGTGAGGCAACAGGGCCCGATTCAGCCGGAAAATGGGTTGTCTACAGCGGCATTGACGCACTTGTCAGGCTCGGCAGGCTCTGGGATCGTCGCACAGGCTTCGGGTGGGGCGATTGATGCGAGGGGCAGAGCGGTGATCCGCGGCTGGCAAGGAGCAGGAGGACTGAAGGGCGCGCTCGCGTGCCTGGCGGTGCTCGTGCTCGCCGGCTGCGAGGGGACGAGCGTCCTTAAGACGGAGGCTCTGACTGCTGCGGTCACGCCTGCGAATTACGCCAGCAACTTCAGCAGTGTTCACAGTGAAGGCACGCACGAGATTTACTCGCGCGTCGCCCGCGGTGCCAAGGCCTGTTGGTTCGGGCCCGGCAAGCCCCTCGAGCAGACGCACGTCTTCGAGGGTAAGCTCGAACCTGAGAGCGAAGGTGGTGGCGGCGAGGTCGCGGCGCACATCCGCACGCCCGACCAGCCGAGCCCGCGTGGTGGCAAGGTCTTCATCGTCACCATGACCCGTGAGGGCGGCGGCACGAGCCTCGTCACGGAGGCCCGCCGCTTACCGGATGGTCTCGCGAATGCCATGCGCGCCGACGTTGCGCGTTGGGCTAAGACGGGCTCGGTCGAATGCAGCGAACTCGAAGTCGCGAATCCGATCTCGACGGCCTCCATCTCCCCAGCCCTGCCCGAACGCAAGCCCGCCGTGAAGAAGGAAAAGGGCAAAAAGAAGTAGTCTTGACCACGTGAAAAGACCGGCCGGCGTAGTCGGAGCGCAGTGCCTCGGGAAGCGCCCCCATCCGCCCTTCGGTGCCTTTCTCGAAATTGCAGGCGCAGTCCTCGGCAGCGAGTGAACGTGCTTGCGTCAGGTGTCCGCAGAAAGACATAAAGATTTCTTTATATCCGCCTTGCGGCGTAGCGGCCCTGCCGCTATACAGCGCCGATCCAATCCTGCCCGCGCGCCGGCACCGAAAATGTGCTGTTGGCTTGCGGGGGCATTCCAGCTGTCAACCGTTCCAGAAAGGCGCCCCATGAGCACCAAGGACTATATCGTCAAGGACATCTCCCTCGCCGACTTCGGCCGCAAGGAGCTGTCCATCGCCGAAAGCGAGATGCCGGGCCTGATGGCGACGCGCGAGGAATACGGCCCGAAGCAGCCGCTCAAGGGCGCGCGCATCGCCGGTTCGCTGCACATGACCATCCAGACAGGCGTGCTCATCGAGACGCTGAAGGCGCTCGGCGCCGACGTGCGCTGGGTCTCCTGCAACATCTACTCGACGCAGGACCACGCCGCGGCCGCCATCGCCGCTGCCGGAACGCCCGTCTTCGCCGTGAAGGGCGAGACGCTGGAAGAGTATTGGGACTACACCGCCAAGCTGTTCGACTGGCACGGCGGCGGCTACCCGAACATGATCCTCGATGACGGCGGCGACGCCACGCTGTTCATCCATCTCGGTGTGCGCGCCGAGAAGGGCGATACGGCGTTCCTCGACAAGGCCGGTTCCGAGGAAGAAGAGATCCTGTTCGCGCTCATCAAGCGCTGCCTCAAGGAGAAGCCGAAGGGCTGGTTCGGCGAGATCGCCAAATCCATCAAGGGCGTCTCCGAGGAGACGACCACGGGCGTGCATCGCCTCTATGAGATGCAGAAGGCCGGCACGCTGCTATGGCCTGCGATCAACGTCAATGACAGCGTCACGAAGTCGAAGTTCGACAATCTCTACGGCTGCCGTGAGTCGCTGGTCGACGGCATTCGCCGCGGCACTGACGTCATGATGTCCGGCAAGGTCGCGTTCGTTGCGGGCTACGGCGACGTCGGCAAAGGCTCGGCAGCATCGCTGCGTCAGGCTGGCTGCCGCGTGCTCGTTTCCGAGATCGACCCGATCTGCGCCCTGCAGGCGGCGATGGAAGGCTACGAGGTCGTGACGATCGAGGATGCCCTGCCACGCGCCGACATCTACGTCACCGCGACCGGCAACAAGGACATCATCACCGTCGAGCACATGAAGGGGATGAAGGACCGCGCGATCGTGTGCAATATCGGTCACTTCGATAACGAGATCCAGGTCGCGGGCCTCAAGAACATGAAGTGGACGAACATCAAGGATCAGGTGGACGAGATCGAGTTCCCGAAGGGCAACCGCATCATCCTGCTGAGCCAGGGCCGCCTTGTGAACCTCGGCAACGCTATGGGCCATCCCTCGTTCGTTATGTCTGCCTCGTTCACGAACCAGACGCTGGCGCAGATCGAGCTCTGGGCGAACAACAAGGACGGCAAGTATAAGAAGGAAGTGTACGTGCTGCCGAAGCATCTCGATGAGAAGGTCGCCGCGCTCCATCTCGCCAAGGTCGGCGCCAAGCTGACCAAGCTTTCCAAGGACCAGGCCGACTATATCGGTGTGACCCAGGCCGGCCCCTTCAAGTCGGATCACTACCGCTACTAAGGCGGGCGCGGCCGGACACTGCTGAGGCTCTCCGGCCACTTGACCCCAAGGCTCAGAATGGGCGCCTCCGGGCGCCCATTAACATTTGTGGGCCGGTGCTCGTGTCAAACGCTTGCGATCTGGGGTTCGCCCGCAGGCCGCGCGCCCGGCGCGTTCGTGACATGCTTTGGCGGCGCTGCTCCCATGGCCGGTCATAGCGCATATTGCCTGCCCGCTTCGGGGCTTCGGAGCCTGGGAAGCTCAAGCCGATCTATGCCGGCGCCGGCCGGCGCTTGTCCAAATGGCCCCTTGTTTTGAAGCCGTCTGGTCGGCCATAAGACGGGCAACACGCCGCGCGCCCCCAGGGGCCAGGCTCACGAGGATACGTCGAATGTCCACCCGCCAGGACGGTGCGCCCTCCCCTGCCGTGCGCTCGCGCGCTGATCTCGTCGACTGGATTGCCGTCGGGTGTAAGCCCGCCGATCAATGGCGCATCGGCACTGAGCACGAGAAGATCGTCTTTCACACCGATGACCTGAGCTCGGTGCCCTACGAAGGACCGCGCGGCATCCGCGCCATCCTCGAGGCACTCATCGCCCGCTACGGCTGGCTGCCGATCATCGAGGGCGAGAATATCATCGCCCT
>JAEYYJ010000238.1 GCA_023430845.1 Pseudomonadota bacterium | reverse complement strand
CGGCACTCACGATGGATGGGTGCCCTGCCGCGTCGCTCGGCTGCGAGATGTACGAGGCCGACGGGCTTCGCGGCGCTCCCGCCGCCAGGTCCTGCGACGCCGGTAACGGCAACGGCGATATCCGCGCGCGAATGCCCGAGCGCGCCGGCTGCCATGGCGAGCGCGACCTCCTTGCTCACCGCACCGCGTTCTCGGATCATGGCCATGGGTACGCCGATGAGTTCGTTCTTGGCCTCGTTGGAGTATGTGACGAAGCCTCGCTCGACGACGTCGGACGAGCCCGCGATCTCGGTCAGCACGCCGGCGATCAGGCCGCCCGTGCAGCTTTCCGCGGTTGCCAGCATGAGCTTGCGCGCGCGGAGCGTGGCGAGCAGGGTTTCGGCTGTAGCTGTCAGGTCTTCAGTAAACATGCGTGTTCTTTCTGCCGCCGTTGCGCGTCGACAGCCTTCGTGCACCACGCGCGCGCAGCCTCGCGATCCATATCGAGCCGCTTGTACCCCAGGCTCGCGAATGCATCCCATTTACTGATATTTGCAGCGCTGACGCCGACAAGCACGGGCACGCCACGGCTCACGGCTTCAGAGATGACCTCGCGATAGCCGCGACCTGCAATCTCGTTCTTGCCGAAGCGATTGAGGAGGAAGAGGTCGGCGCCGCGCTCGATGGCATCTCCTGCCAACATCGCGAGCGTCTCGATCTTTCCAGGCTCCATACGGCAGCCCTGCACCTCGATGCTGCTGTCGACGGCTATGGGGTGGATGCCGCCACTGCCGAGATCCTTGAGGACCATGTCGCAGCGCGGTGAACTCGGCTGCAGCGCCGTGTGTTGAACTGCGCCAGCGAGCTTCAGCCCCTCGTCGGCCAGCACGTGAGCGACGCCCTCCAGAATGCGATCCATTTCCGGGCCCTGGCCTGGGCCGTAGACCATGGCTGCCAGCGGTGTGAACGGTTCGGACATGGCTGCGGGCTCCTCTTCTTGGCTCAATTCGCAGCAGAAATGTAAGCTAGACGACGATGCGCCAGCGCGAAAGCGCAGATGCGGCATGTCATATGCGCCGGCTGACAGATTGGCATTCCGGCGTGCTACAGTTCCTTGATTTTGATCATTGGCCGCCGTGCCTCCGGGGAGAACGCCATGACCGCCAAGCTCACTGCCGACGCCAAGGGTCTTTACGTCATCGCCGCCACGCCCTTCCATGACGATGGCCGCATCGATCTCGAAAGTATCGACAGCCTCGTCGATTTCTACCTCGCCTGCGGCGTGCAGGGCATGACCATCCTCGGCGTCATGGGCGAGTTCCAGAAGCTCTCCGAGAGCGAAACCCTCGAAGTCTCCCAGCGTTTCATCAAGCGCACTGCGGGCCGCGTGCCGATCATCGTTGGCGTTTCGAACCCCGGCACCAATCAGCTCGTGAAGATCGCGCGCTCGGTTATGGAGGCCGGTGCCGCGGGCGTCATGGCCATGCCTATCCGCGGTCTCAAGACTGATCAGGCCGTCGAGAACTACATGCGCTCGATTCTGACGGCGCTCGGCCCCTCGATCCCAGTCTGCGTGCAGGATTATCCGAAACTCACGGACGTCAGCTTCGGCCCTGATGTCTTCCTTCGCCTCGTCGACGAATTCCCCCAGATCGCGATGTTCAAGCACGAGGACATGCCGGGCCTCGCCAAGCTCTCGATCATCCGCAAGGCTTGTGACGGCAAGGCACGGCGCTACATCCCGATCCTGTGTGGCAATGGCGGCATCCACCTGCCGCAGGAGTATTTGCGCGGCGCAGACGGGGCCATGACCGGCTTTGCCTTCCCGGACATGATGGTGCAGATGCACACGCTGTTCGCTGCCGGCAAGCCAGACGCAGGCGAGGACCTTTACGATCTGTACCTGCCGCTGCTGCGCCACGAGTTGCAGGACGGCGTCGGCTTGCCGCTCAGGAAGGAGATCCTCAAGCGGCGCGGCGCCATTCGCTCGGCCGCCATCCGCGCGCCCGGCCCGAAGCCCGATGCGACCGACCTCGCGGAGCTGGATCGCCTGCTCACCCGCCTCGAAAAGAAGATCGGCATGTCGATCACGGAGATCCGCAAGTCCTGACATCCAGGGCAAATGGGGCTGCACATGAACGGTTGTTGCCGTTCCGCCACGCCTCGGTCGAGCAACGGCCACTAAGGGGCGCACACCTCCCTCGCAAATGCCATTATGGCCCGTTAGATACTTTCGCCAGGGAGTTGGCGGGTTTCGCATTACGGGTGGGAGTTCAATCACATGTCGCGTCTGGCGCGCCCGGTCGCGCAAGCGAAGCCGACCTATGACGTCGTCGTCATCGGTTCGGGCTATGGCGGCGGCGTTGCGGCCTCGCGCCTGTCACGCATCGGCCTCAAGGTCGCGGTGCTGGAGCGCGGGCGCGAGTACCTGCCCGGCGAGTTCGCCGAAACCATGCTCGCTGCCAGCACCGCCATGCAGATCAACGGCAAGGGCCGACATATCGGTCCGCCGGACGCGCTTTTCGACCTGCGCGTCGGCAATGATGTGCACGCGCTCGTTGGCTGCGGTCTCGGCGGCACGTCGCTGATCAATGCGGCCGTGTGCCTGACGCCGGACGTCATGGTGCTCGAGGACGAGGCTTGGCCCGAGGAAATCCGTGTCGATCATCGCCTGAATGTGGGCTACCACCGCGCGCGCCAGATGCTGACGCCGGAAACCCTGCCGATGTCGGTCACACCGATGAAGCTCGCCTCGCTTGAGCGTGCGGGCGAGGCGATCGGCCATCATGTCGAGCGCGTGCCGCTGCACATCGCCTTCCACGAGAAGGCCAATGCCGCGGGTGTCGTGCAGCCGCCATGCACCATGTGCGGCAACTGCATGGGCGGCTGCAACAGCGGCGCCAAGACGACTGTGCACTCGACCTATCTCACCGACGCGGTCAATCACGGCGCCGAGCTCTTTACGGGCGCCAATGTCCGGCTCGTCGAGCGGAGCGGGGCTGATCTCTGGCGCGTCGTCTTCCGCAAGGTTGGCGACAAGGACAGCCACGTGCCCGTCGGCACCGTCACGGCCGCCATGGTCGTGCTCGCGGCGGGCACGCTCGGCACGGCCGAAATCATGATGCGCTCGCGCGAAAACGGGTTGCGCGTTTCCGACCGCCTCGGCTGGCGTTTTTCGACGAACGCCGACGTCATGTCCTTCGGCTATAACTACAAGGAGTCGGTCAACTCGGTCGGCATTCCGCACGGCTCGAAGACCAAGGTGCCGCCGCCGGGGCCTGCCGTCGTTGGCCTCATCGATCTGCGCCGTCGTCGCGACCCACTCGATCGGCTGGCGCTCGTCGAGGCGACCGTGCCGAGTGCCATGGCGCAGCTCATGCCCATGCTGCTCGCGACCGGCGCGACACTGGCGCCCGAGGAAGCGAGCGGCGGCCTCGCCGGTCTGCTCGCAGACGCGGGACGCAATGCCAAGAGCTTCTTTTCCGGCGCCTACCAGGGACCCGTCCACCACAGCCACGCCTTTCTAGCGGTCGGCCATGATGGTGCGGTTGGACGTATCGTCTTCGAGAACGACACGGCAGCCGTGCACTGGCCTAATGCGAGCGACGAGCCGGTTTTCACGCACATCTCGGCCATGCTCCGCACCGGCGTCGCCGCGAACGGCGGCACGTACGTACCGAACCCCGTGAGCACGAAGTTGCTCGGCGGCGATCTCATGACCGTGCATCCGCTCGGGGGCTGCGCCATGGGCCGCGATCGCACCACGGGCGTCGTCGATCACAAAGGCCGCGTGTTCGATGGCGATGCCGCCAAGCGGCCTGATGCCGTCCACGACGGGCTCTACATCTGCGACGGCTCGGTCATTCCGCGCCCGCTCGGTGTGCATCCGCTTTTCACCATCACCGCCGTCGCCGAGCGCGCCATGATGCTCTTTGCGCGCGAGCACGGTCTGGCACTCGATGTCTCCCCGCGCGCGGACGCGCCGAAGCGCGTGTTCCGCGCCGATGCTCCTGCCGATAGCGGCGGCACCTCCCGCTTCGGCCGCCTGTTCGGCCGCGCTGCATCTGCCTGAGGATATCCATGCGTCTTTCGTCCAGCCTCGATGAGCTGAAGCCGGAATACGATGCCGTGGTCGTCGGCTCGGGCTATGGCGCCGGCGTCGCGGCATCGCGCCTCGCGCGCATCGGCCTCAAGGTTGCCGTGCTCGAACGCGGTCGCGAGTTCGCGCTCGGCACATTCCCGGACACCATGGAGGAAGCGACCGCCGAGCTGCAGTACACGCGCGGCGACAGGCGCATCGGTCGTCGGCTCGGCCTCTACGATCTGCATCTCGGGCGCGACATGCACGTGCTCACGGGCTGCGGGCTCGGCGGGACATCGCTCATCAATGCGAATGTATCGCTGCCACCCGATCCGCGCGTGTGGGAAGATCCGATCTGGCCGCCCTCGATCCTCGCCGAAGGCACGCTCGAGGAAGGCTTCCAGCGCGCGACGCGGATGCTGCGGCCGGCCCCCTACCCGAACACCGTGCGCCTGGACAAGCGCGTCCGCCTGCAGGCCGCGGCGGAGAAGCTCGGTACGGAGATGTCGACCGTGCCGATCAACGTCACGTTCGCGCCGAGCGTGAATGCCGCGGGCGTCGAACAGCCGGGCTGCACGCTATGCGGTGACTGCTGCTCGGGCTGCAATGTCGGTGCCAAGAATACCGTGCAGATGACCTATCTGCCGGATGCCGTGCGTCATGGCGCCGAGATCTTCACCGAAGCGACGGTCAGCTTCGTGCGCAAGGAAGGCGAAGGCTGGCGCGTGTTCTTCACGCCGACACGCAATCGCCGCGACAAGTTCGGCCAGCCCGAGCGCTCCGTTTTCGCGAGTATCGTGGTGCTCGGCGCGGGCGCGCTCGGCTCGACGGAAATCCTGCTGCGCTCGCGCCAGGAAGGTCTCGCCGTGTCGAACCGCCTGGGCGAGGGATTTACCGGCAACGGCGACGTGCTTGCGTTCGCCTACAACGGCGACGAGCCGGCGAACGCCGTCGGCATCGGTCATCCGCCGCGCTCGGGTGCAGCGCCGCCAGGACCGTGTATCACCGGCGCCATCGATCTCCGCGCCTCGCGGCGGCTCGAAGATGGCATGATCATTGAGGAGGGAGTGCTACCCTCTGGGCTCGCCGAAATCCTGCCGGCGACGTTCTCCGTCGCCTCGCGCCTCTTCGGCAAGGATACGGATACGGGTCTCATCGATACGGTGCAGGAACAGGCGCGCCGTCTCGACAGCATCCTGCTCGGTGCCTGGCGCGGTGCCATGCACAACACCCAGACCTTCCTCGTCATGGCGCACGACGACGGCAAGGGCCGCATTGTCATGCGCGGCGATGATATCGAAGTGGATTGGCCCGGCGTTGCGGGACAGCGCATCTTCAGCGAGATCGAGGCCAACCTCATCAAGGCCGCCAGTGCGAATGGCGCGACCTACGTCCGCAATCCCATCCAGGATACCTTTCTCGGCAAGCACCTCATCACCGTGCATCCACTCGGCGGTTGCGGCATCGGCTTCGACCGCACGGTCGGTGTGGTCGACGATACCGCGCGCGTGTTCGATGCCGCATCATCCGATCCGCAGGCCGTGCACAGGGGCCTCTACGTCTGTGATGGCTCCATCATTCCGCGCCCGCTCGGCGTTAACCCCCTGCTGACGATCACGGCTCTCTCCGAGCGCGCCATGATCCATCTTGCGCGGGATCTCGGCCGCGCGCTGACGGACGCGCCCATACCGAACGCCTCGGTGATCTCGCTCATGCCGGCACCGGACGAGCGCCGCCCCGTCGGCGTCACATTCACGGAGCGTATGCACGGTTTCATCGCTGACAGCACCGATGGCAACTACGAGGCTGCGGCGAAGACGGGCGAGTCCATCGGCCAGACCTTCGCATTCACGGTGACCGTGCGCATCGACGACATCGATGAGTTCCTGCGCGATCCCCAGTACGCAGGCACGCTGACCGGCACTGTCGAGGCAAAGCATCTTTCGCCAGAGCCGCTCGATATTTCCGATGGCACCTTCAGCCTCATGCGCCGCGACGAGAACAAC
>JAEYYJ010000209.1 GCA_023430845.1 Pseudomonadota bacterium | reverse complement strand
TTGAGAACGACATCGGGCCTGCACGTCGTGCGGGCCCGATGAATTAGGAAAGGAGCACATCCATGGCCCACGTCACGCTGATCGGCAATCTGCGCCAATACACCGGCGACGTGACGGAGTTCGATATCGACGCCAGCACGATCCGACAGCTCTTTCGCAAGCTCGGCGAGAAATTTCCCGAGCTGGCGCCTCATCTCGAAGAAGGTCTCGCTGTCGCGATCGACGGACAGATCTACCAGGATGCGCTGCTCGAACCAATCGGCGCGGACTCCGAGGTTCACATCCTCCCGCAGATCGCCGGGGGCTGAGCCTTAGCGAGGAGGCCAGTTCCGAAAGTTTTGCGCGAGGTGGTCAGCCACAGCTTCGACGATGTCGCCGTCACGCATGTAAGCGTTGTGATAGAGTGCATCCGTCATGCGCTTCATGAGAAGATCCGGATCGGCAAAGGTCATTTCCGCGACTTCCTCCGCCACGATCTCGGAATAGAACTCTCGCGCCGCCTCGATAATCGCGTTGTCATCGATCCCACCCAGCGTCGCTGCTGAAACGCGCCGTTCCTGCACGCCGGGCAAGTAGGGCGGCGTGCGCTCGACGCCTGTCAGAGCATAAACATCGTCGCCACCATACGCCGCGCCGACGATACCCCCGTGAATCGACACGTTGAGCATAGACGCCAGCAAGCGCGCGCCGACGATCCATGAAAACAGGCGTATCGCGCCATAAATGAGCGCGAACACCACCGGGATCACCAGCAGGAAGGTGAAGTCCGCGACGATACCCGGGCCGAAATCGCGCTTCGTAATCTTCTCGATGATGGGGCTGAGAAAATAGGATCCCATGACAAACAGAAATGTGAACGTTCCGAACACGCCCGCCACGGTGCCGAAACGCACCCATTGGCCGTGAGCGGAGGCGCGTGAAACAAAGACCGGCTTCACGGCCACCGCCGACTCGAGCAGACGCATGGCTTCATCGCGCGGGCTCTGAATGACGAGCCACCGCGAGGGATCGACGGCCATCTGCGCACGCTGGCGGGCACGCCGCTGACGTACGAGAGAGCGCGCTCCCGAGTAGAACGCCCACATCACGAAGCCGAGTATCAGCAGCGGCAGCACGATGAGCTCGATGCGGCTACCGTCGAGCGCGGTGGGTAGCGCCATCCAAGCGTACATCAACATGGCTGGCGCCACGGCGAGGCCGAGCAGGACCTTGAACAGGGCGATCAGCGTCGGTAGCGGCTTGAGCCGGCGTTTGAAGAACGGCGTCCCGAGTGTGAGCACCGCCGCAAGGGGCCGCCGCGTTCGGCGCTGGACAAGCGCTTCCATGAGAACATTGCCGCCGTGGCTATGGGCGATCACCGCAACCGGCCGGCCAGTCTTCTTTGCGGCGGCCAGTGTGCCGGCGAGGGCCGAGGCCGCACGCAGGCGCGCCTGATCGGAATTGAGGCCCGACCAATGAAAAGGCTGCACGGCAATCCCCGGAACGCCTTTGTCGATGAGGCGCTCGGCCAGCGCAGTCATGAAGGCGGAACCGCGCTGCCACCACTGCTCGCCGTCGTCGCTTGGATCGGCTGCGAAGGTGCCGTGGACAGTAATAACGAGCGGATGCTGCTCCATTGCCGCTGCAGTATCCATCGTCGACTTAGCCGGCCGATCGGCCGCGGCGGCCGATGCGCTGTCCATGCTGATCCCCCATTCCACTCAGCCCCGGCAGCATCGTTTGCCGGTCGAGTGGCGAGGGTCAAGCACTAAGCGCGCTCGATTGCAGTGCGGAATGGCTCAACTCAGGCGACCGGCTGCTGCACGCCGAAATCGCGTCCCGGCGCCGCTTCGAACAGCGCCTTGGTGTACTCATGCTGCGGATTGCGGAAGACCTCGGCGGTCGTCCCGTGCTCGACGACGACACCGTTTTTCATGACTGCGATGCGATCGCAGATCTGGGCCGCAACGCGCAGATCGTGGGTGATGAAAAGCACCGCGAGATCGAATTGCTTGCGGATGTTGTCGAGCAGCTCCAGCACCTGCGCCTGCACGGAAACGTCGAGCGCGGACACGGCCTCGTCCGCGATCAGCAGCGTTGGCCCCATGGCCAGAGCGCGCGCAATGCAGATGCGCTGGCGCTGGCCGCCCGAGAATTGATGCGGATAGCGATCGAGTGCATCCGGCGAAAGACCGACGAGCCCCATCAGCTCGCGCGCCTTCTCCTGTGCCTTCTCGTACGTCATTCCGAAGTTGATCGGCCCCTCGATGATCGACTGCCCGACAGTACGGCGCGGATTGAGAGAGCGATAAGGATCCTGGAAGACGATCTGGATATCGCGGCGGTAGGGCCTGAGATCGCGCTCGCGCAGGTGCGCGACGTTGGTTCCCTCTATGAGGATTTCGCCATCCGTCGGCTCGATCAGCCGGGCGATGCAGCGTGCGACGGTCGTCTTGCCGGACCCCGACTCGCCGACGATGCCGAGCGTCTCGCCCTTACGGATGTGAAAATTCACGTCCTGCGCGGCCTTGACGATGCGCGCATTGCGATTGAGGAACGTCCGCTGGCCGTAGACCTTCGAGAGCTTCTTGGCTTCCAGCGCGAGCTTGCCCTCGACGGGCTCGCGCTTCGGCGGCACGAGGCTCGGCACGGCCGCCACCAGCATTTTGGTATAGGCCTCACGCGGGTTCCTCAGCACCTCGTCACGCGTACCCTGCTCGACAACACGACCACGCTGCATCACCACCACACGGTCGGCGATCTCGGACACGACACCGAAGTCGTGCGTGATGAACATCACGCCGGTATTGCGGCGCGACTGCATTTCCTTGACGAGCTTCAGGATCTGAGCCTGCGTGGTCACATCGAGAGCGGTTGTCGGCTCGTCGGCGATCAGCAGTGCCGGGTCGAGGATCAGAGCCGCCGCAATCATGATGCGCTGGCGCTGGCCGCCGGATAGCTGATGCGGATAGGCGTCGATCATAAGCTCGGGATCGGGAAGCTTGACCGCGTGCATGATCTCAAGCACGCGCTTGCGTTGCTCAGCGGCCGGCAGATCGGTGTGGATCTCGAGCACCTCGGCGATCTGCTGGCCGACCCGCTGAACCGGATTGAGCGCAGTCATGGGCTCCTGAAAGATCATGCCCATACGCGTGCCGCGAAGCTCGCGCAGCCGGTGCATCGTCGCCTTCGTCGTATCCTCGCCCTGGAGAAGGGTCTCTCCTCCGGTAACGACGAGATCGCGCTTCGGCAGTAGGCCCATGACGGCCTGCGCAGTGACCGATTTTCCCGAACCCGACTCGCCGACAATGCATACGATCTCGCGCGGGCCGATGTCGAAGCTGATGTCCTGAATCGCATTTTCGCGATCCGCACCGCGCGGCAGACGCACCGTGAGATTTCGGACAGAAAGTACGGGCTCAGTCATGCCAGTGAGAGCTTCTTGCATGGCTGCTCAGAACCTCTTGGCGAAGCGCGGATCGAGCGTGTCGCGCAGACCGTCGCCGAGCATGTTGATCGCGAGCACCGCGAGCGCGAGCGCGATTCCAGGGTACAGAATGTTGTGGGGAAGGATGCGGAAGTAGGTCCGCCCCTCAGCCATGATATTGCCCCACGTCGGCACCTCCGGCGGAATGCCGATACCGAGGAACGAGAGAATGGCCTCGACAAGGATCGCGCTCGCACAAATGAACGTGCCCTGCACAATCAACGGCGCCGTCGTATTCGGAAGCACGTGGCGGAAGAGCAAGGTCGGCGTCGGCGTGCCGACGGTGATCGCGCTCTCCACATACGGCTCCTCACGAATGGAAAGGACCACCGAGCGCACCAGTCGGACGACACGCGGAATCTGCGGAATGACGATCGCTATGACGACAGCGGGCAATCCGGCCCGCGAAAGCGACACCAGCGCGATCGCTAACAGGATTTCGGGGATAGCCATCAGGCCATCCATGAGGCGCATGATGATGCCGTCGAGCCAGCGGACGTAGCCCGCGATCATCCCGATGATGAGACCGAAGAATACGGCGATGATCGCGACGGTGATGCCGACGATCAACGACACGCGCGCGCCATAGACCACGCGGCTGTAGATGTCACGCCCAAGGCTGTCGGTGCCAAGGTGATACTTGACCTGGATGCGCTTCCCTTCGTCATCGCGAACCGTGGCTGTATAGCCGGGCTTCTGATTGCGCGCGGACGGGTTGATCTCGGCAGGATCACGCGTGCCGAGGACGGGCGCCAGAATGGCCACGATCAACATCACCAGCGCGATCGAGCCGCCGAAAATAACGCTCGGGTTGCGCAGCACGGTGGACCAGACGGAACGTCGTCGGGGGACCGGCGGGGCTGCGTCAATGGTAGCCATCAATAACGGATCCTGGGATCGAGGAAAGTATACGCGACATCAACCAGGAGGTTGATGAGCACATAGGCGAACGAGAAGAGCAGGATGACCGCCTGAATGGTCGGATAGTCGCGGGCGAGCACGGCATCGACCGTAAGCAGGCCGAGGCCCGGCAGCGTATAGACCGACTCGGTGACCACCACGCCGCCGATCAGAATTGCTACCGTAAGGCCGATGATCGTGAGAATCGGTACCGCCGCATTGGCGAGTGCGTGGCGGACAAGAACCTTGATCTCCGTCTGTCCCTTGGCGCGAGCCGTGCGGATATAGTCCTCATTCAGCACTTCGAGCACGCTCGTGCGCGTCATGCGCGCGATGAACGCGATGAATACGACCGAGAGCGTCATCGCAGGCAGAACCAGTCTCAGCAGCCACCCGCCGACGCCGTCGCCTATGCGTTGATAGCCTTGTACGGGCAGCCAATCGAGCGTGACTGCGAAGACGTAGATGAGAATGTACCCGACGACGAACACTGGAATGGAGAAGCCAAGGACCGAGAAGCCCATGACGAAGCGGTCGATCCAGGTTCCATGATTGTGTGCCGCGATGACGCCGAGCGGCACGGCAACAAGCACCACGAGCAGGATCGTGACGAGCGAGAGCGAGAGCGTCGGCTCGAGCCGCTCACCAATGAGTTCGGCAACCTGCTTCTTGTAGAAGAAGCTCTCGCCGAAATCCCCCTGAAGAACGCCGCCGATCCAGATGACGAACTGCTTGAGGATCGGCTCGTTGAGGCCGAGGCGCTCACGAATGCCTTCGATCTGCTCCGGGCTCGCGTAGTCGCCTGCGATAATGGCGGCCGGGTCGGACGGCGTGAGCCGTAGCATGAGGAAGACGAGCACGGCCACGATTGCCAGCACCGGCAATGTGGAGAGAACCCGCCGGAGAATATAGCCGCCCATGGAATTCCTGATCTGTCACTGCAAACTATCGTGGTCGACGACAGGCAGTCGCCGGGATGTATTCCCGACGAACCGCCGGGAATACAATACGTCAGTCGCCCCATTATTCAATTGTGATGTTCCGGAGAACAGGGGCGGGGGCCGGCACGATCCCCTTCACGTTGTTGCGGATGGCGCCGTGATTGTAGAACTGACCCAGATGAACGTGCGTGGGATACTCGGCAACACGCTTCTGGAGTGCCTCGACGAGAGCCTTCCGCTTGGCCGGTCGACCTCTTTCGCAAAATCGTCGCGCAGCTTCTCGATCTCCTTGTCGCAGAGCCCGCAGCCGGTCTCCGGGGGACCCTTCTTCACGCGGCGGGCGAATGACCGTCTGCCAGTCCATGGACTGCGTGTCGATCTTGAAGCCAGCCCGCTCCATGAGCGACTCGGCAACCGGAAAGGTCGCTGAAAGCATTAGAGCGTCGTGCAACCCACGAAGTCAAACGCTGCACCGCACAAATTTCGGCCATTAATGCTGGTAGAATCGGCGCTTACGCCGATGGATGGGGCTACGCATCAGCGAAAACAATTCGGCCGAGCAGAACTGATCCTGCTCGGCCGCTCTATCTACTCCAACCAAAGACGCGTGACGCGTCCTCAGTCTACCGTGATGTTCCAGAGAACCGGCGCCGGCGCGGCAACAATGCCCTTCACGTTGTTGCGTTGCGCACCATGGTTGTACCATTGACCGAGGTGAATGTGGGTCGGGTACTCGGCAACGCGCTTCTGGATGGCCTCGACGATCGCCTTCTGCTTCGTCTGATCTGTCTCGCGTGCGAAGTCGTCGCGCAGCTTCTCGATCTGCTCATCGCACGGCCAACCGAACATGGCCTTTTCACAGGCCGAGTTGAGGAAGCCCGTCATGACCGGATCAAGCATGTCGGCTGCGACCCACGAGGTCAAAAAGGCGTGCCAGCCGCCTTGAGCTGGTGGATCCTTCTTCACGCGGCGAGCGACAACCGTTTGCCAATCCATGGACTGCATGTCGACCTTGAAGCCGGCCCGCTCCATCAGCGACTTCGCTACAGGTGCGAGGTTCGTCAGGACCTGCAGATCCGTCGAATGCATGAGAACGATCGGCGTGTTGTCGTACTTGGCTTCCGCGAGCAGCTCGCGCGCCTTCTTGAAGTTCGACTCGAGCTTGTCCTCGAAGCCTGCGTCGGTCCCGAACGGGCCGCCGCAGACAAACATCGACTTGCAAACCTTATAGTACTCCTCGTCACCGACAACGGCCTTGAGGAAGTCTTCCTGATTGAAGGCGTAGAGGAGAGCCTGGCGTATCTTCGGATTATCGAACGGCTTGTGCAGCACATTGAAGCGGAACGTGAACTGGTTCCCGAGCGGGTTCCAGTTGAACATGTAGACGTCTTTGCTCTTCTTGATGAGCGGATGCAGATCGTGCGGGGGCGCCTCGATGTAATCGACCTCACCCGCGAGCAAGGCGTTCACGGCCTGCTGGTGGTCGCGGATGGGCAGCCACTCGACGCGGTCGACCTTGACGACCTTGCCGCCGGTTGTTCCTGACGGGGGCTCAGAACGCGGCTTGTAGCCCTCGAACTTCGTGTAAACGATCTTGCTTCCGGGCTGCCACTCGTCACGCTTGAAGACGAAGGGGCCGGAGCCGATGAATTCTTCGATCTGCTTGCTCGGATCGGTCTCGGCCACCCGCTTCGGCATCATGAAAGGGACGTTGGACGACGGCTTGCCCAGTGCGGAGAGAACGAGGCCGGTCTGCGACTTAAGCTTTATTTCGAAGGTCTTCGCGTCTTTCGCCGTGATGCTGTCGACGAAAGTCATCATCTTCTGGCCCATCGAATCCTTCGCTGCCCAGCGCTTGATCGAAGGAATGATGTCATCGGTCGTGACCGGCTGGTTGTCGTGCCACATCAGACCGTCGCGCAGCGTCATGGTCCAGGTAAGCTTGTCGTCCGACTGCTTGTAGGTGTCGATCATCTGCGGCTTGATCTCACCCTTCTCGTCCATGCCGAAGAGCGTGTCGTAGATCATGTAGCCGTGATTGCGCACCACGAAGGCGGTGGTCCAGATCGGGTCGAGGATCTTCAGGTCAGAGTGGGGGACAAATCGCAGAGTTTTCTGCGCACTCGCAGCAGTAGCAAGAAACGGAATAGTGGCGGCCGCCGCTAGTACGGCCACCGCACGACGTATTGTGCTCATAATGAGCCTCCCCTTGAGGTTGACGCTTCTTCCGCCGGCCAGCCACACGTAAATCCCGGCCACCGAAACTTGTTAGACGGGCGTTTAGAGCCGTCATCGCAACAATAGAACGACGTCTGGACCCCCAAAGTCAAATGCGGTGCCGCGCGAAATAGCATCATTTCTGCCGGAGAAGGCGGCAGCCATTCGAACCACCGTCCTGGCGGGCATCTGGGTGATGATGGTGGGCGAGCGCTCAGGCGACACGCTCACGAGGGACGCCAGCGCCAACTTGCCCGGGGCGAGGCGCTGCCTCAGGCCCACTTTTGCGACGCACGTTCGCGCGATCTTAACCTTTACCGTTTCATAACAAGAACCATGAGTTTCCCGGAAATGGCCACGTTCCGGGTTTAGGTTCACCGAGCTCACCACTGAAACGGGTGTCGCGTTGACGGGGGTTGTTCGTCATGTTTCAGGCAGGTGCAGGTAGCCGGGGGTTCCGGCTGCATGCGTACATGCGTTTGCCAATCATCATGCTCGCGTTCACGACGGGCATGGCGGTTGAGGAGATTTCGGCCCAATCCGCGCGCGCTCCCGCCCCGACGGAGCTTGCCGCCGCAGCCGTTCCAGTTCCCGTTCCGGCCCCGCCCGCCGAAACCTTGAAGAAGACGCGGTTCGTCATCGCGCTCGAGCGCAAGGTCGACTATCAGGTCCAATCGCTACCGAACCCGAACCGGGTGATCGTCGACCTGCCCACGGTCAAGCTGCAGCTTCCGCCCTCTCTCAAAGGCGATCCCGTCGGCATTGTCAGTGGCTTTCGCGCCGGTCTCGGTGCACCGGGCAGGATGCGTGTCGTGATCGACGTGACGGAAGCGGTCGTGGTCGAGAAATCCGAGTTCCTCGGAGGCGCCGGCAGCGGTCCCGTCCTCCTGTCGCTCGAGATCGCGCCAGCCGCCACGGATATGAACTCGCTGCTGCAGGCGGCGGTCGCCATTCCCTCATCGACCGTACAGCGTGCGAGCGCGCTAGGTACGATCCAGCCGCCGGTTCCTCGCCCGGCCGAGCGCCCGGGTAATCGTGCGGCCAACGCCTACAAGCCGCTTATTGTCCTGGATCCCGGCCATGGCGGCCACGATTCCGGAGCCATCCGCAACGGGACCGTCGAGAAGGAGGTCGTGCTCGCCTTCGCACGCACGCTGCGCGACCAGCTTCGGGCGAGCGGTCGTTACCGCGTGGCGATGACCCGTGAGGACGACACGTTCGTGCCTCTCGAGGAGCGGCGGCAGTTTGCGGAAGACCGCAGGGCAGCCCTCTTCATCGCCATTCACGCCGACTACGCGACCTCACGGGCCCGCGGTGCGACCATCTATTCGCTACGCGATTCAGTCGCGAACAATCTCGCCGCGTCCGCCCGCCGCAAGAGCGCGAGTGAACTCCTCACGGACAGCGAGCTCGCCCCTCTCAAGACTATCGGCCGCCAGGGCGCTGCCGCGCAGAACATCCTCGCCGACCTCGCCGGGCGCGAGGTGGAGGCGACCAAGGACCGCACGAGCATCTTCGCCCGCGCCGTGATCGAGAACATGGGCCGCAGCACAAACATGAACGAGAACCCGGACCGCAACGCGGCCTTCCAGGTTCTGCTGACGGCCAAGGTGCCTGCGGTTCTGATCGAGCTCGCCTACGTGACCAATCGGGCCGATGCCGCACAGCTTCGTTCGGAAGACTGGCGTCGCAATGTCGCCCGCTCGATCCGCTCGGCGATCGAGAACTATTTCAGCCACCAGAGCGCGCGCCTGCCCATGTGAGCGGGCCGCGGCGCGCCGTCGTTTCAGATGTCGTGGATCGGATCGATCTTGAAGGTCGCGAGGATCTGTTCGGGCGAGGCATCCGTCGGCAGTGCGTGGAAATTGGCCTCTCGCGCCAGCGCGGGCTCCAGCAGCCGATGGAATTCCTGCCGTTCGACCTCGATGGTGCCGAACTGGCGTAGATGGTCCGTCACGAACTGCGTATCGAGCAGCGTGAAGCGGCCATGGGCGAGCCGCGCGCAGAGATAGACGAGCGCGACCTTGCTGGCATCACGCTCCGTCGAGAACATGCTCTCACCGAAGAAAGCCCCGCCGAGGGCGACGCCGTATAGACCACCGACGATCCGGCCGTCCCGCCAGGTCTCGACCGTGTGGCAATAGCCTTGGGCAAAGAGAGCGCCGTAGAGGCTGCGGATGCGCGCATTGATCCACGTCGAACGCCGCCCCGCCTTCGAAGCGGCGCACCCATCGATCACCGCCTCGAAATCGCTGTTGATGCGAACCTCGAAAATCCCCTGGCGGACAGTCTTGGCAAGCCGGCGCGGAACATGCATCGCATCGAGAGGCAGAATGCCCCGCGACTGCGGCTCGATCCAGTAGAGGGCCGGGTCGTCCGCGCTCTCGGCCATCGGAAAAATGCCGCACGAGTAGGCCTTGAGCAGGACCTGCGGCGTGATCTCGATGGTGATGTCGTTATGTGACGCCATGAGCGCTCAGTCCGTACTGCCCCTTTTTGACTAATTCTAATCGGCCTGAAGGGCAAGAGCGAGGCGACGCGCCGCCGATCGAGGACCGTTGCGGTCGTCTCCCCGCCACACTCGCTTACACAGCCGATCCCCACAATGCCGTGGAGGAACCACCGCGGTCCGCCGATTGTCGCATTCATCGGCTAGGCATTAGCATCGATACTCCGATCGGTCTGTCCGGGGGAACAACCGATGCTTCGCTATTTCACCTTCCTGCTGCTGCCGCTGATCGGCCTCGCCGCATGGCATGGCACTCCCGTCACCCGGGCTTCGCTCGGCATCACGATCGAGAACAGCGCGCCGGCTGTCTGCAAGGCTCCCGTCATCCCCGACTTGCGTGAGGCTCCTTCCAGCGGCCCCGAGGCCGGCTGCGACGATCCCGAAGGCTGCGAGAACAAGGAGCACATCTCGGCGACTTTCCTGCCGTATGCGATCGCGAGCCTCAATGCCTATGGCGGCACCGGGCGGGAAAGCGGTGACCTCGTGAAATTCGAGCCGAGCTGGAAGGTCGTCGGCGGACCGGTCGTGAACCAGAATGGGCTCAGCTACATCGTCTTTTCGCGGACGATCGAGAACGAGGATCATGTGCTTGTCGCCTTCCGGGGCACCGAAGCGATAGGCGGCGAGGGCTGGTGGAAGGTTCTGCCCACCCCGGCCGATGCGCTCGCAAATGCGTCCTGGGTCACGCAGTGGTTCAACCCCTGGGATCGCTACCGCCTCGCCCGGGAAGCCTTCGCGGATATCCGCAGGCAGGCATTCGCGCGCGCGGAAGGTCGCGTGGTCCGCTTCCATTTGACCGGACATTCGCTCGGCGGCGGGCTCGCCGTGCACGTGGCACGCGGTTTTCCCTGCACTGCGGCCGTCGTCTTCAATACGTCCTGCGTCACAAATCAGATCCGCTTCAACGAGCCGTACAAGGACAACCAGATCGTTGACATCCGCGAGAACCGCGATGTGTTGACCAATACGCTGTGCGCGCCCGCGACACTTCTCGGCTGGAACCGCAATCATCAACTCTATGGCGCTGAATGGATCCGCATCCGGCGGCGGGAAAACGCGGACGAGATGGATCTGGCGCTCCGTCAGCACGCCATCGGCGGCATGGCCTTCGCCATGGGCCGCACGGTGCTGTGCTGTGCGCAGAACCAGAGACGCAGCTCGCATGCATCCTGCTCGTGCGGGCCGCGTGTGGTTGCCGGCGTCGAAGGTGCCAAGCGCATTCTGTGCGATATGCGGCGGCGGCCGCCGCTGCGCAAGTCTGTCAAAGGTGGCGAAACGGTCACCACGACGACGAAGCAAGGCAGCTTCAAGGGAAGGCGACCCGCACGATTCGACTCGTGCGATTTCTCGCCCATCGAGCAGGTCGATCGCCAGTGCCGCCGCGAATGCTGATGGCGCGACGGATCACGTAACGACGGGCAGCACCTCTATATCATAGGCGTGGGTTATGCGATCGCCGGTCGCCGGATCCTCGAGCTCCATCTCGAAGCGTGAAGCCGGTCGGATCCCGCCAATTGCGGACATCGTGCCGCCCATCATCACCGTTCCGACGGCCAGGTTCTTGCCGCTGCCATAGCGGGCGATCAGATCCGCCGGTTGGCGCAGGCTCTTCAGCGTGCCTTCCTGATAGAGCACGCGCTTGCCGTCGATCGTCGCGTGAGCACGCACAATGAGGCTGTCCCAGCGGCCCGCCACGTCCTCGAGGCGCCACGCCACGGTACCCAGAACCTTGGCGCAGAGCTGCTTCGAAAGCGCGATGCCCATGGCCTCGGCCTTGCGATCGGTGTGGTCGGATCCGACCGTCAGCCACAGCCCGTCCTCCATGGCAAGCACGACGGGCTCGACCTCGCCCGAGGTGTCGGGGCCGAGCACTTGGAGACGGTCGACCTGCATGAGGTTCGAGACGGCATTGCGATAGAACACCGGCACGGATGAAGGCGGCGGCACGCCGAGCGCTGCCAGCTCCTCGATGTGATGCTGAAGGCCCTTTTCATCGGTGCCGGTCCAGCCCGCGACAATAAGATTGCTGGGCGTAAAGTAGACCGTGGTTCGGCTGCCGCCGACGCGTCGCTCGAAGTTCAGGACAGGCATCTGAGGCTCCCCAGCTCGATCAATGCGCGAGCATCCGGCGCCGCTGCCCAATGATCAAGCCCTGATATGCGGGCGGCACCGCTTCCCTCGGACGCGATCTCGCTCTAAGACCGCGAGGTGCACCGGCTCTCCCCGGCTCGCGAGGGCAATCATGAAATACTCGATCTTCTCGATCCTGAGGGAAGGCCTGCGCGGCGGCAGGGGCTGGACGCCCGCCTGGCGCGAGCCGGAGCCGAAGCCGCACTATGATGCCGTGATCGTCGGCGGCGGCGGACATGGGCTCGCGACGGCCTACTATCTCGCCAAGGAGCACGGGCTCAGCAATATCGCCGTCGTCGAGAAGGGGTACATCGGCTCCGGCAATGTGGGCCGCAACACGACGATCATCCGCTCGAATTACCTGCTCCCCGACAATACCCACTTCTACGAGTGGTCGATGAAGC
>JAEYYJ010000135.1 GCA_023430845.1 Pseudomonadota bacterium | reverse complement strand
CAGCGCCCGACGAGGCCCTCACCGCGCTTCATGAACGTGCGGTGGATGGCGGACGGATTGAGGCCCTCGGTCGCGAACAGTTCGAGGCTGCCGTCCTGGCGCTTCAGGTAGATCGAGCAGACCTCGGCCACCATCAGACCGGCGATCTGACGGACGATCTTGTCGAGGCGGCTCTGTCCGTCGCCCGGCTCCTCGATGATCTCGCGCAGGCGACGCAGAATGATCCGCAGCCCCGGCTCGGTGGGCGGCCCGTGATCATCCTGGAAGGGTGCCTTCGCCATCTCGGCCCTGCATTCCCACGCCACGTCGTGCGCGGTCCTGGCGGACCGCCTCAAGCGACATTCCTACCCGATCAGGCTCTGTCGAGCCTATTGCTTATTGTGACGACGTCTCGCGCACCGAGAATATGCGACGTTCGTCCCGAACCCGCGATCCTGAAGATCAGGCAGGACGACCCCAGGCAAGGGTTTGTGCTGCCTTCTCGAATTGTGGACCGGCGGCAGTCGCGCCGTGGCCACCGCTCGTGCTCTGGTCCCTTCGCTGCCTATTCGGCGTCGAGACCGTAGAGCGAATGGAGCGTGCGCACGGCAAGCTCGGAATAGGCGCGGTCGATCAAGACGCTGATCTTGATCTCCGAGGTCGAGATCGCCTGGATGTTGATCCCCTTCTCGGCGAGTGCCTTGAACATGCGCGCGGCGACGCCCGCATGGCTGCGCATGCCGATGCCGATCACCGAGACCTTGACCACCTCGCCCGAGCTTTCGATGTCGAAATGTCCGATATCCCGCGCGGCGCTTTTCACGACCTCGAGCGAGCGCGAGAGATCGGTTTGCAGTACGGTGAAGGTCATATCCGTGCTTTTCCCGTCCGTGGACAGGTTCTGCACGATCATGTCGACGTTGATGTTAGCATCGGCGAGAGGCCCGAAAATCGCGGCTGCTACGCCAGGACGGTCGGCGATTTTGCGGAGCGTGATCTTGGCTTCGTCGCGTGAGAATGCGATGCCGCTGACGACTTGCTGTTCCACGATTTCATCCTCGTCGCAAACGATCGTGCCGATCTCGTGCCAGGTATCCGGATGGGCGGCCGGGATCTCGTCGGGTGGTGTGAAGCTCGAAAGGACGCGCGTCCGCATCCGATGGACCATGGCGAGTTCGACCGAGCGTGTCTGGAGCACCTTCGAGCCGAGCGAGGCCATTTCCAGCATCTCCTCGTAGGAGATACGCGAGAGGCGGCGCGCCTTGGGCTCCACGCGCGGGTCCGTCGTGTAGACGCCGTCGACGTCCGTGTAGATATCGCAGAGATCGGCCTGGATGGCGACGGCTATCGCCACCGCGCTCGTGTCGGAGCCGCCGCGCCCCAGTGTGGCGATCCGATTGCGCTCCGGTTCGATGCCCTGGAAGCCGGTGACGACTGCAACTTCGCCCGACGCGAGCCGTTCGCGCAGCTTCTCGCCCGGAATATCCGTGATGCGGGCCGCGCCATGGGCCGCGTCGGTCAGGACGGGGACCTGCCATCCTTGCCACGAGCGGGCCTGGATGCCGATCGACTGAAGGGCGATCGCCAGGAGACCGGCCGTGATGTTCTCGCCCGAAGCCACGATGGCGTCGTACTCGCGCGCATCGTGCAGCAGCGCGGTTTCGCGGACCCAGGCGACGAGTTGGTTCGTCGTTCCCGACATGGCGGAAACGACAACGGCCACCCGATTGCCGGCGTCGACCTCACGCTTGACGTGCTGAGCGACGTTCTGGATGCGCTCGATATTGGCGACCGAGGTGCCCCCGAACTTCATAACGACCGTCGTCATGGTTCTCCCGGTGCGTCCGCTCGCCCGACAGCCGCAGGTTGTCCTGCAGTGCCCCACTGCCAAAGTTTCGGACGGTCGGACCGTCCGAGTTTCGATGCGCCAACCCATCCGCCGGTCGGCCGATGGTCACGAAGCGCGGCGTACTCATACTCGGCCCGCTCGGCCGTCGCAACCACGGCTCTATGCCCGCCCTCGCTCGAGCCCGCATCCCGGCAATATGACCACCTCGTAATTTGCGATATGAGCAAGGGATAGCCTATAAGCTGTTGCGACCTATATAGACAGCAGGATGCCGGATGAGGCTGAGCAGGGCCTATTCGTCCGGCATCTGCATATCTCCCAACAACAAGCGAAGAAGGGCGTGGTAATGCCGTGGAGCAATCAAGGTGGCGGGGGCGGCGGTTGGAAGGGGGGCGGCGGCGGCGGCGGCCCCTGGGGCCAGGGCCCGTCCGGTGGCGGCGGCGGCGGTGGTGGCGGCCAGCAGCCCGATCTTGAGGAGCTTCTGCGGCGCAGCCAGGACCGCCTGAAGCAAGTCATGCCCGGCTCGGGCATTCCGGGGCCATTGCTCGTCCTGCTCGCGGCAATCGGCATCGCGGTCGCTGGCTTCTATGCATTCACGTTCCGCGTTCAGCCGGACGAGCTTGGCGTTGTGCTCCGCTTCGGCGAGTTCGTTCGCCAGGAGCCGCCGGGCCTTCATTTCCGGCTGCCCTATCCCGTCGAGGAAGTGCGCCTCCCCAAGGTGACGCGCAAGAACACCATTGAGGTGGGCTTCCGCTCGAGCGTGGTCCGCCGCGGCAGCACGGGCACGACCAACGTCCCTGAGGAAAGCGGCATGCTGACTGGCGACGAGAACGTCGTCGAAGTGCCGTTCGTCGTCATCTGGCGCATTCAGGATGCCGAGAAGTATCTGTTCCGCATCCAGAATCCAGAATCGACAGTGAAGGACGTCGCCGAGAGCGCCATGCGTGAGGTCATCGGCAAGAACGACTTCGAGCGGATCCTGACGACGGAACTCGGCAGCGTCCGGACCTCGGTGCAGAAGCTGATGCAGGATACGCTCGATCGTTACGAGTCGGGCATCGTGATCGATGAGATCAGCTTGCAGCGGGTGTTCCCGCCCTCTGCGGTCGCCGATTCGTTCCGAGATGTTCAGGCCGCGAGGATCGATCTCGAGACGTTGAAGAACCAGGCCCAGGCGTACGCCAGTAAGATCGTCCCGGAGGCGCGCGGTGCCGCCAACCGGATCATTGCGGAGGCAGAGGCCTACAAGAACCAGACTGTTGAGGAAGCTCGAGGTCAGGCGTCCCGCTTCGAGCAGGTGCTGGCCGAGTATCAGAAGGCTCCCGACGTCACGCGCCAGCGCCTCTATCTGGAGACCATGGAGCGCGTGCTTGGTGGTGCCGACAAGATCATTCTGGATAGCAAGGGCGGAGGATCTGGCGTCGTTCCGTACCTGCCTCTGGACCAGCTCCAGCGCAAGCCGCAACCTCAGGGAGCGAAGTGACCATGCGTGCCATTTTCTCCTTCATAATCGCGGTACTCGGCGGCGCGGCGCTGCTCGCCTACTTCTCGCTGTTTATCGTCCATCAGAACGAGCAGGCGCTCGTGCTGGAATTCGGTGCGCCCAAGCGCATCATCAACCAAGCCGGTTTGCACTGGAAGATTCCGGTCGTCGAGACGGTGCAGTACTTCGACAAGCGCATCCTCGATTTGGAGATGACGCCTCAGGAAGTCCCTGCGGCGGACCAGAAGCTGCTTCTCGTCGATGCGTTCGCGCGATACCGGATTCACGATCCACTCAGGTTCTATCAGGCGGTGACGAACGAGGATCAGGTGCCGCTGCGATTCGGGCCGATCATTCAGTCAACGCTGCGTCGCGTACTCGGCAGTGCAACATTCACCGACATTGTGCGTGATCGTCGCGACGACCTGATGAAGCAGATCGCCAGCGAGGTGAACAAGCAGGGTCAGGGCTTCGGCCTCGAGGTCGTCGACGTGCGCATCAAGCGCGCCGATCTACCTGAGAAGAACCTTCAAAGCGTCTACGATCGCATGAAGGCCGACCGCTTCAAGGAGGCGGAGGAGCTTCGCGCCGAGGGCCGAGCCGCCGCCAATAAGATTCAGGCCGACGCGGATCGTGACGCGATTACCATCCGCGCTGAAGCACGGCGGCGGTCGGATGAGATGCGAGGTGAGGGCGATGCCGAGCGCAACCGTGTCTTCGCCGAGGCCTTCAACCGCGATCCGGCGTTCTTCTCCTTTTATCGTTCCATGCAGGCCTACGAGACCGGTATCAAGTCCGGTGAAACGCGGATGCTGTTGTCGCCCGAAAGTGAGTTCTTCCGCTACTTCAACAGCCCGGCAGGTGCTGGTGCTCCCGCCGCGGCTACCGGACAGCAATGAGCGATCTCGTTGCGGCCCTCGGTCTGGTTCTCGTCATCGAGGGCCTGCTGTGGGCCGCGTTCCCTGGCATGGGGGCGCGGCTGCTGCAAGCGATGGCCGAAACGCCTGAGCCAGCAGTGCGCATATCCGGCGTAGTGGCAATCGCCATAGGCGTCGCGATCGTCTGGCTGGTGCGGGGATGAGGACAAGATGAAAGGGCCGCCCGCGGGCGGCCCTTTGCTTTTTTGTCAGGTGTGCAGCGCCGCTTAGAAGCGGATGCGCGTGCCGGCGGTGATGAGGTGGAGATCCTCGAAGTTGCCGATCCTGCCCTGCGAGATCGAGTCGAATTCGAAACCGCTAAGCGAGTAGTTCTTGTAGGCCAGCCAGAACTCCATCGCAGCCGCATCGACGTGCTGGACGATGCCGACTCCCCAATGCGTCAGCTTACTGCCGCTGCCGCCGTAGGCCCCGATGCCGACGTTTTCAAAGGGGCCGGTTGGCGGAAGGTCGGCGGTGAAGTTCGTATCCTGGCCGTTGCCCTTCCACTGGCTGTACTCACCGTAGAGCACCGTGTCGCCGAGCCCGAAGAAGTTCCTGGCAACGCCGCCCGAGAGGTAGAAGAAGCTCGAACTGTAGCTCGTGCGGTTGGCGCCCTGGTTAAAGGCACTATCCGGGCCAGGGCCGAGGTCGATATCGAGCCCGCCAGCATCACCGTCCTGGTTCTTCATCTCACGCTTACCGGCAGCACCCGTGAAGAACAGGCCGGTCGGCATGTGGCGGATGGAGAGCGAGCCGGCGAGCTGCTCGAGCTTTTTGCTGCACTCGGACGAGCAGAAGAGATCACCCGGCGTACCCTCGTAACCTGACCGAACACTGTAGCCTAGAGCGCCCGCCCGCGGATGCCGTTGAACTCTCCGGCGTAGCGGAGCGCGGCATCCCAGTAGTCGTCCTCGCCCCATGAGGCACCGAGCGTGAAGCCCGCGATGGTCGGGGTCCGGTACTGGATGTGCTCGATACGCTCATTCAGCCAGTCACCGGACGAACCCTGGAAGAAGCCGCCCCACGTGCCCGACGCGAGATACCCGTTGCCGGTGATATTGTGGAGGTCGCGGCTGAACAGACGCATGCCGCTCGAGTGCAGGCGGACATCGTTGGATGCGGCCATGCCCTTGCCGGCCAGGTCGACCGTGATGACATTGCCCGCAGCCGTCAGGCCGTGGCCAAGAGACACGCGGCCGAGGCGGCCATGCTCGAGCCAAGCCATGGCCTCGCGCAGGTTTGCTGATGTTGCACCGGCGTCCGGTCCCGTGCCGCTGCCGATGGTATTGCTCGGCGGTGCGCTGCCGAGCGTCTGATTCTGCGACGCCGACGAACTGGCGAAAGCCTCGAACTCATAGAGGAAGCCAGCGGTGACCTCAGGCGAGATCCGGGCACTGCCCGACATGCGCCAACGCGAGTTCGAGGTACCTGGACCCGAGAAGTACGTATCGCTCTGGTGGCCGTCATCCCAGTGCATAAGCTGCTGAGAAATCTGGCCAGAGATAGTCAGGCTGACCTTGCGCGTACCCTTGCGGGCGGTCGTGGCCTCGAGTTCGGCGACCCGCTCTTCGAGGTCCGCACAGCATCCACCACCAAGGTCCGCGGCCGCCGCTGGGCTCAAACCCACTAGCAGCGCAGCAGCGGCGGCCATCGAAACGCGACTGAGTGTCGTCATCGATCCCCCATTCATTTGTCTGATCTCCATTTTTTCCGATGCTTCCAGCGCGGAAGCAGAGTGCGCAGCCCGGTGGCTGGTTATCGTTCGCGTTCCTTCGAGGCCGCACGCGCGCGCCTCAAGCACGCGCCGTCACGAAAGAACACGTTGAAAACAAACGCGGAACTCGTCTTCACATGCGGCCCGCGGCAGGACCAGATGAGCACCGGGCTTGCTTCCTGCGCTTGCGACCTGCCTCGACGCCGGTTGCAACCGCGTCTCGGCCGATCACCAATGAGACCTCGACTGGAGGACTCACTGTCGCCGCAACCAACAGTTGTGTGATAGTGGAGATGCACGCTCTGGGCAAACGCATTGCGTGTGCATAGAGGTTTTCAGCAACCTAAGGTAGATTTTCTGCAACAGTGTGTGCGTCGCGCGCGAGTCCGGTGCCCATTGGGGCGGCGATCCAGAAGGGCGGCGTGGCCGGCAATGGCGCGCGCAAGAATTTAGCCGGCCGCCTTGGGGGGCGACCGGCTTGATGAACTAGCTAGATCTGAGCGGTGATGCCTGCGGCGAGGCGGTTGTTACCGCCGCACCTGTCAGGCCGGCAAGGAGGTCTCGACGAGGCGGGCCCAGTACGAGACGCCGGCGGGGATCGCCTCGTCGTTAAAATCATAGGCGGGGTGATGCACGCCTGCCGTATTGCCATTGCCGATGAAGACGAAGGCGCCGGGCCGCGCTTCGAGCATGTAGGCGAAGTCCTCGCCGCCGAGAACCGGCGGCGCTGCATCGTTGACGGCTGCATCGCCGGAAATCTCTCGCGCGACCCCGGCCGCAAAACGCGTCTGCGCCTCGTGATTGATGCACACCGGATAGCCGTCCCAGTAATCGAGCTCGATCTTGGCGTTGTAGGTCTTGGCAATGCCGTCGCAGATCTCGGCGATGCGCCGCTTGACCATCTGGCGCACCTCCTCCTTGAGCGTACGCACAGTGCCGGCGAGCTTTGCCGTCTGCGGAATGACGTTCATCGCGTCGCCCGCTTGGAACATGGTCACCGACACGACCGCGGAATTCACCGGATCGACATTGCGCGAGACGATCGTCTGCAGTGCGGCGTGAAGCTGGCAGCCGATGGCAACGGGATCGATACCGAGATGCGGCTTGGCGGCGTGCGTGCCAACGCCCTCGATGGAAATGTCGATACGATCAGAGGCAGCGAGCAACGGGCCGGGTCGCGTGGCGAAGTGGCCGACCGGGAGACCGGGAGCGGTATGCATTCCGTACACCTCGGTCACGCCGAAGCGATCCATCATGCCGTCGTCGACCATGGCCTTGCCGCCAGCGCCGCCTTCTTCGGCCGGCTGGAAGATGACGACCGCCGTGCCGTCGAAGTTCCGCGTTTCCGCAAGATACTTGGCGGCGCCGAGCAGCATGGCCGTGTGCCCATCATGTCCGCAGGCGTGCATGGCGCCCGGGATCTTCGAGGCATAAGGCAATCCGGTCAGCTCCTGCATGGGAAGCGCGTCCATGTCCGCGCGCATCCCGATCACGCGCCCGGATTTGTTCGTTTTCCCGCGAATGACCCCGACGACGCCCGTGCGGCCAATGCCTGGCACCACCTCATCGCAGCCGAACTCGGTGAGCTTGTCCTTCACCAGGGCAGCGGTGCGATGGACCTCGTAGAGGATCTCCGGGTGCGCATGGATGTCACGGCGCCATTCGGTGATCTCTTCCTTGAGTGCCGAGACGCGATTGATGACGGGCATGGAGGTCCTCGAGTGTTGGCGTGAATG
>JAEYYJ010000189.1 GCA_023430845.1 Pseudomonadota bacterium | reverse complement strand
ATGCGACTTTTTTGCTGCGCCGCCCAAACTTTGGCGTTTCCAAGGTGGACTAGGTCAGCTATCCTGTCCTTTGTGTGGATCGTCCGCTCAGACCGCCCGGCGCGCGCCTCAACCCAAGGCGCCATTTTCGGGGGGCGTGATCTACACTCGTGGGGCAGGCAGCAAGTCGTCGAGCAGGACCCTTTGCCCGCCGTGCAGCATATCCGAACCGGAGATATGCCACGGCGCGGTTGAAGCGATGACCCGACCGCCTGATTCACCCACTTAAACGCAGGATGGTCATCCCTGACCACACGGCGCCACTTGGCGTGCCTGCGATCTGGAATCGGGGCGCGCAAGACCCGCTCAAGATGGGCAGCGCGTTCTCAGGTACATCTGACGACTTGGGGTATTACCGACCATGGCACACGCGCCTCTCGAAAACAGCGCCGCGCAATCTGGAATCGACTCCAGTGTCATGGATTGGGCGAACCCCCGCGCCCAGGGCCTCTTCGATCCCAAACGAGAGTCGGACGCCTGCGGTGTCGGCTTCATCGTCGATCTCAAGAACCGGCCGAGCCACGCGATCGTCGAGGACGCGCTCGCCATTCTGGAAAATCTCGAGCATCGCGGTGCCGAAGGCGCACAGCCGGGCGCGGGCGACGGCGCCGGCATTCTCATTCAGATCCCGCACGCCTTCCTGAAGGACGAGTGCGCGGCGCTCGGCATCAAACTGCCGGAGCCCGGTCTGTACGGCGTCGGCCATATGTTCATGCCGCAGGACGAGCGCCTGCGCACGCACTGCGAAAAGATTTGGGCACGCCTCATCCGCCAGGAAGGTCTCGAATTTCTCGGCTGGCGCACCGTGCCCGTCGACAACTCGCGGCTCCCGCCCCTCGTGCGTGCGGCCGAGCCCGTGCATCGGCAGCTCTTCATCGGTCGCCCAACGGGCATGACCGATCAGGACGAGTTCGAACGCAAGCTCTATCTCATTCGTAAGGTTGTCTCGAACGCGCTGTTCAAGTCCTTCAAGGAGCGCGATGTCGGCCACTACACCGTGAGCCTGTCGAGCCGCACGCTCGTCTACAAGGGCATGTTCCTCTCCTGGCAGGTGAAGGTCTACTATAAGGATCTCTCCGACCCGCGCGTGGTCTCCTCGCTGGCGCTCGTGCATCAGCGCTTCTCGACGAATACCTTTCCCTCGTGGAAGCTCGCGCATCCCTATCGCATGGTCGCCCACAACGGCGAGATCAACACGCTGCGCGGCAACGTGAACTGGATGGCGGCGCGCCAGGCGTCCGTGTCATCGCCGCTCTTCGGCGCCGACATTACGAAGCTTTGGCCCATCTCCTACGAGGGTCAGTCGGATACCGCGTGCTTCGACAATGCCCTCGAATTCCTGGTCATGGGCGGATACAGCCTCGCACATGCCGCGATGATGCTCATCCCGGAAGCGTGGGCCGGCCATGAAAGCATGGATGCCGAGCGCAAGGCCTTCTACGAGTACCACGCCTGCATGATCGAGCCGTGGGACGGCCCGGCCGCGATGACCTTCACGGACGGCCGCCAGATCGGCGCGACGCTCGACCGCAATGGCCTGCGCCCCGCGCGCTACCTCGTCACCAAGGACGATCGCGTGATCATGTCTTCGGAGTCGGGCGTGCTACCGATCCCCGAAGAGAACATCGCAAAGAAGTGGCGCCTGCAGCCGGGCAAGATGCTGCTGATCGATCTCGCCGAAGGCCGCATCATCTCCGATGACGAGCTGAAGCGCGAGATCGCCGGCAAGAACCCCTACGAGCAGTGGCTGAAGCGCACGCAGATCCAGGTCTCCGACCTGCCGCTGCCGAAGAAGACACCGCGCAAAATGAGCAACGTCAGTCTGCTCGATCTGCAGCAGGCCTTCGGCTACACGCAGGAGAGCCTCAAATTCCTCATGAGCCCGATGGTCCAGACGGGACAGGAGGCGATCGGGTCCATGGGCACGGACACGCCGATCTCGGCGCTGTCCTCGAAGCCCAAGTTGCTGCACACCTACTTCAAGCAGAACTTCGCGCAGGTGACTAATCCGCCGATCGATCCGATCCGCGAAGAAGTCGTCATGAGCCTCGTGTCCTTCATCGGGCCGCGGCCGAACCTGCTGGATCTCGAGGGCACCTCGCGCCACAAGCGCCTCGAAGTCTATCAGCCCATTCTGACGAACGAGGATCTGGAGCGCATCCGCGCCATCGGTGAGGTTGCCGACAACGAGTTCTCGTCGGTCACTATTGACATCACCTACGCCGCCGAAGCCGGTGCCGCCGGCATGGCGACGGCACTCGATGTCGTATGCGCGGAAGCCGAGGAGGCTGTCCGCTCCAGCGACTACAACATCATCATCCTGTCCGATCGCGCGACCGGTCCGGATCGCATTCCGATCCCGTCACTGCTCGCGACATCGGCCGTGCACCACCACCTCATCCGGCAGGGCCTGCGCACATCGGTCGGCCTCGTCGTCGAGACCGGCGAAGCCTACGAGGTGAACCAGTTCGCGACGCTGGCGGGCTACGGTGCCGAAGCGATCAATCCCTATCTGGCCTTCGAAACCGTCGAACAGCTCGCACCCGAGCTCGATGCCGGTCTCGATACGAAGGAAGCGCACAAGCGCTTCATCAAGGCCATCGACAAGGCCCTGCTCAAGGTCATGTCCAAGATGGGCATCTCGACCTACCAATCCTACTGCGGCGCGCAGATCTTCGA